>JBAZNZ010000004.1 GCA_041648975.1 Candidatus Omnitrophota bacterium
GTATGGCCATCCGGTAGAGCGGCCTCTTTCAACATGCCGGCGAAGGATCCGGAATCGTAATAGGTATAGATGGTGCCGTCGGGGAGGGTTGTTTCAGAAAGAACCCTATTATTATCGTAGAGCTTAATCACTTCATCTTTCATTCTAAATACGGAGCCGGTATAAACGCCATTTTCATCGTAATTATGGGTAAAGATACCGTTGTCTATCTTAAAATCTTCAAACTTCCACGAGGCGTCATACTCATACACACCGCCATTTGCCTCTATGCTGAATTTACCGCTTGCGGGGTCTTTCAGGTATTTAAACCGCCTCACGTTCCCATGATCATCTATGGTGACATCGCAGCTTAATCCGTCTTCTGCATAGCTATACGATGTCTCCACACCCAGCGCGTCTATAATACCTGTTATTTCCCTGTCTTTGACCGTAACCTTGACATCATCGGCATATTCGATCGTTCCGCTTATCAGCTCACCAACCTCATTCAACTCAAAATTCCTTATCATTCTATCCGAAAGCTGGATCGCCGAAATATTATTATTCACCAGCAGATATTTAATATTGCCTTTAGTTATAGAATTAAGCGATACGTTATATTCTGCCTCGTCACCCTCGCCGGTCCCGATCTCCTCATATTCATAGATAGTCCCATCGTCATCTTCTGCGGCCGATAAGATACCGCTATTGTATACAACTTCCCTGCCTGTAGCGAATATGACGTTTTTAAGCTTACCCTCGCTATCGTAATAAGACGTCTTTTTCGGAGGCGAATTAAAAGAAAAACCGGTTTCTATTGTCCCTGAATAACTGCCCTGCACGAAATCTGCTACGGTAATATCACCGGAATTATCTGCCGGATAGGTATAAACGCTTAATGCGCCGTCCTGATACATAACGAACGTGACGCGCTCGCCTTCGCCGTAATACAAGACAGTGCCGTCCGGCATCGTTACCGAAAACGTCCGGGATTGCCTAATTTCCTGGATCGTACTATCTCTGTACTCGACAGTAGCCCCTATTAATTCACCGTTCTGAATATCCAGGTTTCTTATGAGCTGTATTACCGGGTCATTAATCGTTTCGATATAGTCGATTTTGCCGTCTGCCTTATAATGAATGATGTCGCCCGCCGAGGTGGTGACGCTGAGTAGAGCACCTTCATCTAAACCGGGAAGCGACTGAATCGGCGATCCTTCACCGGATGCGTCCATACTGACAAGACCGCCGGTTTCGCCTGAGCCCATGGGGCCTTTCAGGCTTACTTTATCATCGTCCGCGTTCTCTGCCGCGGGTTCGCTGCCTTCGGCAAGTGAGGAGCTCAGCTGACTTTGATAGTCTTCGATATCCTGATTCAGATTTACGAGGTCCTGGTGGAGAGCCTGCTGATTTTGCAGATAGGCCGGCGCGAAGGTCTGGGTCTGCTCGGCGTCCTGGCGGTTGATTGTGTCGGTTGCCCAATTAGCCAGATCGCCTGCCCATGAGATCTGCTGGAATAAAAAAATCCCGGCTACAATAGCCGAGATCGTCCTGAATAGCATCTTTAGGTTCCTTGGCAAAATCATGGGGTTCCTCTTATTATGTCCAGTACCGCCAAGCACTTCAAAGTATAGCACGCATTTCCAAATTTGTCAATTATATTTTCATCTTTTGTCAAATCATAATATTCTTTCGCTATATATTTTATATTAACAGTCTATACCTTATACTTATTCAGGTCCTTGATGAGGTCTTTGATCTGGTGGTCGACGCGGCCCAGGCCCGCGATGACGGAGGCCTGCTCTTCCGGCTTTGAGCCGGATATGGATTTGAGACCGTCAAGTTCGCCGGATATCTTCTGCAGGCGGTTCCTCTGGTCGGTTAGATTACCCTTCATCGTCTTGATGAGCTGGTTTATCTTTTCGGCGAGGCTCATTAACTCGTCGCCTTTCCTGAGGATAAGATATGCGCTAAAATCGCCGTATGTCATATTGTTTATGAAACGTTCGATCCTGACGAGCGGGCCGGCTATCTTATGGGACAGGAAAATTCCTATTACGGCCACTAACGGCGTCACTATCAAAAGGCTAAAAAATATCTTAAGGTTTATTGCCTTCATTATTGAGACAAAACGGCCCTGGGGATATATGAGCGCAAGCTTTTCACCGAAACTCGCCAGGCTCGTCTGGTATACGGCATATGAGCACAGGGCCGCCGTGCAGAACATGAATATCAATATCATCCCCACATATTTAAGCTGGAACTGCCTTGATACGAGATACTGTTTCCTTTTAACAGCGGATATCGGCATTTAGTCGCTCCTCCACATTATAATTTCACGCCTTAACGTAAACCTGGCCGTGTCTCTCTTCGAATCCTTTATCATCCCAACAGCGTCATTAATCGGCATATAACGCGTAGGCCGGCCATCTATCGCGGTGACGAGGTCGCCTTTCTTCAGGCCCGCGCCGGCCGCGGCCCCTTTCCTGTCAACCTCTGTAACCGTCAATCCATCGAATTCCATCCCGAACGACGCGCCCATAAGAGACTTGATGCTCGACAGGAAGTTCCTGCGCGGATTTATCATGACGTCCACAGTCCGCTCGATGGAGCACTTTATTTCAAGGGCCGGCTTATCGAGAAGCAGGTCCATTATCTCTTCCTCCTGCATATAACCCGTCAGTTTGCCCCATATCGCGACAAGGGCGTCGCCGGGCTTTATGCCGGCTTCGGCCGCCGAGGATCTCGGCGCGACCTTTTCTATTATAATAACACCGTCTTTCGACCTGAGGGTAATGCCGAGCGTCCTCTTTGTTTTCGCCGCTTTTTCGGCGAGCCCTTCCCTGTCGCCTTTGTCTTTTGCCACAAAACCGCCTGTGCGCTCTATAACCTGCTGCCTCTCCACGCTGTCCTCTTTGCCGCCTTCCTCTTTGCGGAAAAGATAGCCGTCCAGGAAGATCATCCCGTCCCTTGCCGCTTTGAAATTTGGATTCAGGCCGAGAGCCATCTTGTAATACGCGTAAGCCCTGTTATAATCGCGGCGCGACCACGCCCCTTCAGCCAGCCTTACGAGGTTGTCCTCGGGATTGTCGAAACGCATTTCGCGTATCGCCGATTTCAGGACGGCAATCTCGCCTTTCTCCGTAGAGAGCACAACCCTGTCTTTATATTCTTCGACGACTATCCCCTTAAGCTCATTCCCGTCACCGGTATAAATGGTGTCGGCAAGCGCCAAGCCGCAGGCCGCGGCCCCGACACCTGTAATAATAATTAGCGCTGCCAGCATCAGACGCATAGTAATCCCCTAAATTTTTACCGCCCTCTTCGCCTCATCGTAAACAGACTTTAACGGAACTTTCTTTTTGCGCGCGAGCTTCACGCATTCGTCGTATTCGGGCGACGCCGTGAGGATGCCTTCCGGGCCGCTCGACAGCTTCACCGTAATATTGCCGTATTTTGTCTTTACAGAGGTGGATGCGCGCTCAAGCTTTAGCCTGTCCGCTTCATAATATCGAAGGCCTATGGCGGTACTCTCACTGAATATCGCCGACGATATACGCCCTATCAGGCGAGGCTCAGCCAGGACAGTCAACTTGAACGCCGGTCTCGTTTTCTTCATCTGGATCGTCGTCGTGTAGACATCCAGCGCGCCTTCTTTGAACAATTTTTCAAACAGATATTCGAAACTCTGGGGGCTCATGTCATCGATATTAGTTTCTATAACGAATATCCTGTCTTCAATGAAAGATGGCTGGGTCTCGCCTATGAGGACGCGAAGCATGTTCGGCCTCGTCTCCAACACCCTCGTCCCGGCGCCGTAACCTATACTCGAGATCTTCATCTGCGGTATACTGCCGAAACCTTTCGAGAGCGTCTTCAATATGCCGGCCCCGGTCGGCGTTACGAGTTCGGCTTCTATCTCTGAAATATTAAGAGGGACGCCTTTTAGTAGTTCCAGCGTCGCCGGCGCCGGTATCGGCAGGACGCCGTGCTTAGAATTGACGAATGTCCTACCCAGACTTATCTTCGACGAATAGACGGCTTCTATGCCGAGTTCATCGAGTGCTATCGCGGCGCCGACGATGTCTATAATGGAATCGATGTCGCCGAGCTCGTGCAGCCGCAAGTCGCTCGACTTACTTACCCCGTGGATCCCGGCCTCGGAGCTTCCTATATTTGTGAATATCGCTTTCGCGCTATCTTTGACCTTCGCGCCCAATGAACTGTTGTCGATTATCAAGAATATCTCTTTTATGGAACGGTGCGAATGGCCCGCCGATCCGGTTACAACGCATTCAAATCTTGTCCCGCTGATCCCGCCCCGCATCGCCTTAGTCTTCTTTAACTCATAACCCCTAAGCTTAAGCTTCCCGAGAGCTTTGGTAAGAGCGTCGAAATTGAGCCCGGCGTCGAGTAACGCAGCGATGGTCATGTCGCCCGATATGCCCGAGAAACAGTCGAAATAAGCAACTTTCATAATAAACATCCCTTGAATGTTACGTAAGGTTATAGAACGTTAATTAAGGTTACGTAAGGTTACTTTCGAAATTTCTCTCCCGGTACCTTCCATGTCCCTTCCCGTTCCATCTTATATAGCGATTTCATAAATTGATTTGCCATATATGTAGCACTCTGAAACATTCTTGAAAACTCATCAAACTCTTCATTTGATATCAGACCATCTTCAAGGCAATCTTCGATATCGCCACTTAACTCTTCTAATGATCCAAGGCTAATTTTTATGCTATGACTATATTCTCCTACAGTTCCCTTTCTGTAACCTTCGCGTATATTTTGTTTTGCACTTCTAGCGGCGTCTCGCATCTGAGAAACCAATCTAAAATGATTCTTAGAAAATCTTTCTGTTAAATTATGAATAATCTTGCGTATTTGACAAATATCCTGATAAAATTTCAAATTTTCATAAGCTGGCTTTCGCCATCGTCGCTGTAACCTTACGGAACCTTCTCTAACCTTACGTAACATTATGTAACCTACCTATTGACCAGACTCGCGAAATACGCCGCTCCAAAACCGTTATCGATGTTCACTACCGCCACCCCCGGAGAGCAGCAGTTCATCATCGTAAGAAGCGGCGCGAGCCCGCCGAAAGAAGCGCCGTAACCCACGCTCGTCGGGACCGCTATGACCGGCTTAGAGACGAGCCCGCTCACTACGCTGGCCAACGCGCCCTCCATCCCCGCTATCACTATGATCACGCTCGAGCGCTCCAGTTCGGCCTTCTTATCGAGAAGCCTGTGGAGGCCCGCCACGCCAACGTCATACAACATCTTAACCCTGTTGCCCATAAGCTCGAGAGTGACTCTCGCTTCTTCGGCAACCGGCATATCGGCAGTGCCCGCTGTTATCACCAGCACCTCGCCTTTTTTAAACACAGGCCTGGCCCTGCAATAGCTTATCGCGTTCGCGTCTTTATCGAATCTGGCTTTGGGGCACGTCTTCTTGAGCAGGCGATAGACTTCTTCGTTTGTGCGGGTCACGAGCAGGATGCCGTCGTGGGCTATAATGCGTTTGGCTATTTTAATAATCTGGGCCGGCGTCTTCCCTTTACCGAACACTACCTCGGGAAAGCCGCGGCGAAGGCTCCTGTGGTTATCGATCTTGGCAAATCCGAGATCCTGGTAGGGAAGGTCCTTCAAGCGCGCGAGCGCCTCGCATACGGAGACGCGGCCCGACTTCAAATTATTCAAAACCTTACTGATCTTTTCGGTCATTATATTTTATCTGAAGATAAGAAACATCAATACGCCTATTATAAGGAAGGAAAGGATGTAGAAATCGTTGAAATAGAAAAAATCTTTCACCCTTTCGACCGTAGTATAGTCGTATTGGCCCGTCACAGGCTCCCTGCGCTTTATCTCCCTCTCCATGTCCGTGTATGGATGGCCGGGGGCATTTTTGCCGGCCGGCGCGGCTGGGCCCTGCCCGGCGGGAACGCCCTCCTCGATCTCGGAGATATCGAGCTTTATGGCGTCAATCTGCTCTTTCCTGAACCGCAGGAAGGAGCCGCCTATCTTGTATGCCGGTATCTCGCCGATATCCACGAGCCTCATGACCTCTTCTTCGGATACCTTAAGATAATCCGCGACCTCTTTTATACTCATTAATTTCTCGGGCATATGCGCTCTCTTATTTGATCTTCTCCGACGCCACCCATTCGTCTATCTTCGAGCGGTCGAACCTCCAGCTGTCGCCGTCCTTCATGCCCGGCAGCTTTCCGGAGTTCACCCACTCTGCGATCATGGCGGAATCCACCTCCAGATATTTGGCCAGCTCATCCGGCGACATGGTATTCAGCCTATGTGCGTGTTCGGCTTTTGCTTTTGACATCATATTGCAGTTCCCCTCAAATACCGCGCCCTCGGCTACACTCAAGAGCGGCGTCTTTATATCGCCTACCACAACGGCAGGGGCTATCAATTTCAATTCCTTCAGGGCGCTAATATTGCCGTTGACCTTGCCGGCGATGACGATAGATTCTCCGGTGATATCGGCGATCACCGCGGCATGTTCGCTTATCATGAGATTTCCCTTGGTATGGAGCGTGCCTTCGAACCTGCCGTTGATCTTCAGATTTACAGGATCCTTGAATACGAGCGACCCTTGCATCGAAGCGTCAACATCCAACACCCTCTCCCCTTCATGCCTTCTATCCTTTTTTCCCATCATATCTCACCTCCTGATTTTGCGAAGCAAAATCAATCCGTCTCCCACTTCACGTTCCTGACTCCGTCCAGATGGCTTATCTCCGTTAATATCTGGTCGGCAAATTTCGTCTGATAAAATTTCAAGCCGAGTTTCAATATCATATTGGAGCCGTCCTTGGAACGCTCAACTTCGAAATCGGTTATCTCGGTCCTGTATTCCGCCAATATCTCCCTGATGATCTTCAACTGCTCTATACCGTCTTTTGTGTCAATGATTATATTCCTGTACCAATCCTTCCTGATCATCGCGTGTTCAAGGCGCGAAAATATCATCAGCGCTATCAGGGTCAATGCCGCCGTTACCACCGCGCCGAAATATAATCCCGAACCTACGGCAAGCCCTATGCCGGCCGCGACCCACAGGCTCGCCGCTGTCGTAAGGCCTCGCACTGAAGAACGGTAATGCATTATCGCGCCCGCCCCCAGGAATCCTATACCCGTGATGACACCGGCCGCGATCCTTGCCGGATCGATGGGAGCCTTGGATGAATATACGTCGAACATGTGTATCGACGTCAGCATCACAAGCGTCGATCCTACACAAAGCAGTATGTGCGTCCTGAACCCCGCGGCCCTGCCGTGGAATTCGCGCTCAAAACCTATTGCCCCGCTCAATACCGCTGCCAGCACAAGCCTGAATAGCATCACCCAATTCGTCAACATACGCAACAACCCTCCGGCGAAGTTAAAAGATACACTTTTACCTTAATTCTAAATTCGGTTCAGCGCTCAGATAAAGATCGGACTTATAGCCTTTCTTATATAATGCCTCACCCAGGACCCCGACCATGGCCGCGTTATCGACGCAATATTCCATTTTCGGAAAATAGACCTTTACGCCAAAGTGCTCCGAATCTATAAGAAGTTTCTGCCTGAGCCTTTTGTTCGCGGCCACGCCGCCGCCTATAACTATCCTGTTGGTCTTGCAAAACCTTGCGGCGCGGTACGCCTTCTCGACCAGCACATCCAGGATCGCCTCCTGGAATTCATAACATATATCATTGACGAGCGCCTTATCCGGCTTTTCCTGCCTTGCCCTTACATAATATAATACCGCAGTTTTGACCCCGCTGAAACTAAAATCTAAAGAATCTTTTCCGAGATAACTTCGCGGAAAAGAGACATTGGTTTTGCCCGTCGCAAGGCCTGCCGCCTTTTCGATGACCGGCCCGCCCGGATATCCCAGGCCCAGCAGCTTCGCCACTTTGTCGTAAGCCTCACCCACAGCGTCGTCCTGCGTCTGCCCGAGGAGCTTCTGCTTATCCACGTCTTCACAAAGGAAGAGCGCCGTGTGGCCGCCCGATACAACAAGCCCCACAAAAGGGAATTCAGGCCTGTCATCCTCATTCAGGAACGAGCTGTAAAGATGCGCGAGTATATGGTTCACTCCTATGATAGGAAGATCGAGGCAGTAACTCAACGATTTGGCCATCGATATTCCTATTAATAGAGCCCCGACCAGGCCGGGCCCGTTCGTTACGGCAATAAGTTTTATATCTTTAAGCCCTTTGCCGGAATCCTTCAGCGCTCCGGCCATCACCTCGGAGATATATTCCACGTGGTACCGTGAGGCTATCTCGGGAACAACGCCGCCGTATTTCTTATGAAGGTGGACGCTCGATGATACCTCATTAGACAGGACAGATCTGCCTTCCGACACCGAAACGCCTGTTTCATCGCATGAAGTCTCTATACCGAGCGTCAACATATATTCGATATCACTCCATCATCCTGGAAAGAGGCACGAAGATTATGCCTTCCCTGCGCATCTCGGGCATCATCTTCGCAAGGACCGAGATCGTATTCTTCCTGTCATGGCAGACCGCTATAGCCCTGCCGTTCCTGAGCGCCGATCTCTTAAGCTCCATTAGCTGCTTTTCTATATACGCGGGATCGTTCGAATTGTCCAGGAAGACGTCCCTCCTCGCGTAACGGATCCCCGCGGCGGCTGCCGCTTGCCGGCATATGGAATTCTCCGAAGTAAGGCTGTCAAAAAAATACAACCCATGCTTTTTTAAACGCTTGAATACGGCCGACATGACCTTCACATCTTCGGTAGCCTTCGAGCCCATATGGTTCGACACGCCCTTTATCCCGGGAACACTCGCTATCTCCTTGTCAACCACCGCGAATATCTCCTCCTGAGTCATCCCGGACTTTATCGTATCCTGTTCTTCCCTGACGTCTTTCCGGTGAGGCTCTAACGGCATATGCAAAATAACTTCCTGGCCGCGCAGGTTCGCCAGCCTCGCTATCTCGGAGGAGTAACGCAGGTTCGGCAGCACCGATAATGTTATCGGCTCTTTTATATCAAATAGATCGTCCAGATTGGACACATTGTAACCGAAGTCGTCCATCACTATGGCGACTTTGGGGCCGCCTGCTTTCTTCTTCGCGGCAGTGGCCGCGGAAGCCGCCGGGGCTCTCTTCTTCGCGGCCGGAGCGGCGACGCGTATCCTCGGCGTTTCCTGTTTCGGCCGGAAGAGATGCGTATTCCGCCAGTATATTACTCCTGCGATTATGACCAATGCCGCTATTACCGCAAATCTGATTAATCTGGTATTCATTTTTCCTGTGGTTTATATATTTTAAAGGCCTTTATCAAATTCACCGCCATATCTAGCTGGTTATCCATCTCGACCTTATCCTGATCGAGCGCCTCTTTCGGGCGCGGCGCGCCTTCTCTTTCGACCTTCTCAAAGACGTCGGAACCATCCGGTTTCTTTTCATCCCTGGACTCTTCTCTATCTATTACCACGTCCGGCACAACACCGGCATTCTTGATAAGCTTGCCGCTCGGCGTTAGATATAAGGCTGTTGTGAACCTGACAGCCGAATTATCCCTTAGCGGGACCACCGTCTGGACAGACGCCTTGCCGAACGTCTTTGTGCCGAGGACTATCCCCCGCTTATTATCCTGGACCGCTCCGGCGACTATCTCCGAAGCGCTTGCCGACCCTTCGTTCACCATCACGACAAGCGGATAGTCCGGGTGCGTAGACTTCCCGCTCGACTTGAATACGGCGTCATTCTCGGAGCTCCTCGATTTTATCGATACAATGACCTTATCCTTAGGCAACAATCTTTCGGACACTCCTATCGCGCCCTCCAGGAGGCCTCCCGGATTATTGCGAAGGTCCAGTATGAGCGCGTTCATGCCGTCGGCTTCGAGCCTCTTCATAGCCGCCTCAAGATCGCGCGCAGTATTCTCCTGGAACTCTACAAGCTTTATATACCCTATCTTATCCTCGAGGAAAACGGCTTTCTTTATGCTCTGTATCTTTATCACCGCTCTCTTAAGCGGCACCTCAAGGATCTTCTGGTCTTTCTCCCTCCATATCGTAAGGGCAAGCGGCGTACCCGGCTTGCCGCGCATCTCTTTCACAGCCTCATCGAGGGTCATCTTCTTCGTAATCTTGCCGTCTATCTTAACTATCTTGTCGCCCGGTTTTATGCCGGCCGTCTCCGCGGGAGTGCCGGATATGGGCGCGATCACCGTAAGTATCCCGTCCTTCATCGATATCTCTATGCCTATCCCGCCGAACTCGCCTTTAGTCTCAAGCCTCAGGTCGTTGTACTCGTCCGGCTCGAGGAACTGGCTGAAGTCGTCCATTGACGAAAGCATCCCCTTCAGCGCGCCGTAAACAAGTTTTTTTGAATCCACTTCTTCGACGTAATCGCTCCTTAAGATGCTTATGGCGTCGGCAAAGAGTTCCAGCTGCGCGTACAGGTTGTCTTTGGACCTCTCTTTATCCGGTTTGCCTTTTTCGAATCCGCCCGTCGCGATCGACGTTACAAGGACCAGCAATATCATGAAAAAGAATATCTTCCAACGCCTTGATATCGTCATTATCTTCATTCCCCCAGGACCTTTTTAAGAATCTTATTCACGACCGCGGGATTCGCTTTGCCTTTCGTCTGCCTCATGACCTGCCCAACGAGGAAAGTGAACGCGTTCTTCTTCCCGAGCCTGTAATCATCGACTGATTTTTTATTAACCTCCAGAACAGCCTTCACCGCTTCCTCCAGCTTCCCGGCGTCGCTTATCTGAGACATCCCCTTGCTCTTCACGATCTCATGCGGTTCTGTTCCGGTCTCGATCGCCTCCGCAAGAACCGACTTCGCCATCTTTCCGCTTATAGTGCCGTCGTCGATCATCTTTATCAGGCCCACCAGCCCTTCAGGCGGAACCTTCAGTTCCTTTATCGATATTCCCTTCGTATTCAGGTGGGCCATGATATCGCCCGTAATCCAGTTCGTCAGCGCCTTTGCGCCGGTATATAGTTTTACGCATTCTTCAAAATAATCGGCCAGGTCTATCTCGCTCGTCAGGACATTGGCGTCGTACTCGGAAAGGCCGAGATCCTTCTTATACCTCTCTGACCTCGTCTCCGGCAGCTCGGGCATCTGGTCGAGAGCCTTCCGGACGACCTTAGCGTCGACTACAAAAGGGACAAGGTCAGGTTCGGGAAAATACCTGTAATCCTCGGCGTACTCCTTGGAGCGCATCGATACGGTGACCTGCTTTTCCGCGTCCCACAACCTCGTCTCCTGGACGATCTTCTCGCGGTCCGCCATTGCCGAGACCTGCCGCTTCGATTCATGCTCGAGGGCGAGCCTCACGCCTTTGAATGTATTCATGTTCTTGACTTCGACTTTCGTGCCGAGGACCTTCTCACCCTGCGGCCTGATCGATATATTCGCGTCACACCTGAGCGAACCCTTCTCCATATCGCAATCCGACACCTTTAGATACTGCAGTATCGATTTCAGCCGCGTCAGGTAATCATAAGCTTCGTCCGGCGCGCTCAGGTCGGGTTCCGTCACTATCTCCAGAAGCGGCATTCCGCTGCGGTTATAATCGACGAGGCTGTAACTCTCGCCTTCCGGATGAATAAGCTTGCCCGCGTCCTCTTCGAGGTGGACGCGCTTTACCCTGATGCGCTTCTTCGCGCCCCGGGGGGCTATGTCGACGTATCCGTCGTAAGAGAGCGGCATATCATACTGCGATATCTGGAAATTTTTCGGCAGATCCGGATAGTAGTAGTTCTTCCTGTCGAACTTAATAAGTTTCTGTATCTTGCAGTTAAGGGCAAGCGCGACTTTTATCGAATAGAAGAACGCCTCTTCGTTCAACACGGGCAGGCTTCCCGGAAAACCCATGCATACCGGACAGACCTGAGAATTCGGCCTCTGTCCGAATTTCGTCGCGCATCCGCAGAACGCTTTAGTCTGCGTCGCAAGCTGCAGGTGGACCTCAAGCCCTATTACTGTCTCGTATGTCATATCATAATTGTGTAATGTTTATTGTGTAAAGTGTAATGCAAGTTTAATGTTTTATTGTGTAACGGAAAATTATACAGACGCTATAAGCTTCCCGAGCATATTACATATATGGATACAATTTTGTCTCAGTCCCGTGTGGCGCTGTTCTGAAATAATATTTTGCCTGGCCAGTATAGTCAGCATAGGAATACATTCTCGTGCAGAATTCAAAGAGATGCGATAGAATTGAGTCTTTTCTCTCTTCGATAATTTACCACTGCCCTCTGCCATATTATTAACTATCGATAGAGATGCTCTGCGTAATTGATCCGCCAGGGAGAATTGGTAATCCCGCGGCAATTCTTTTGTCACATTAAATATATCCTGCACAAATTCTAATCCCATCCCATACACTTTTAATCTTTCAAAATCAAATATATATAGTTCTTTTTCATTATACATAGCAACATTCCACCATCATTACACATTACACCTTACACATTACACAAATCTGGCTTTCTTCTATGGTGTTCTGTCGACTGCTCAAACGCGTACGCCGCGCGCAATATCGTCTCTTCATCGAACGCCTTCCCTATCACCTGCAGCCCTATCGGGAGCCCCGCCTTAGTGAAACCGCACGGCACCGATATCGCGGGAAGCCCCGCCAGGTTCGCGGGAATAGTAAATACGTCCGAGAGATACATGCTTATCGGGTCTTCGGACCTTTCTCCGATCTTAAACGCGGCTGTAGGCGACGTCGGAGTGACGATGCAGTCGCAGTTATTCTCAAAAGCCTTCTCAAAATCCTCTTTAATCTTCGTCCTGACTTTCAAGGCTTTCACATAATACGCGTCGTAGTAACCCGTCGAAAGGCAATAGGTCCCGAGAAGGATCCTGCGCTTAGCCTCATCGCCGAAACCCTGCGAGCGCGTTTTGATATACATATCTATCATGTCTTTCGGGTCTTCCGCGCGGAGCCCATATTGGACGCCGTCGAAACGCGCGAGGTTCGAGCTCGCCTCTGCCGGACCGATAATATAGTAAGTGCTGACCGCGTATTCGGTGTGCGGCAGGCTTATCTCTACGATCCTGGCGCCGAGGCCTTTCAACACCTCAATGGCTCCCCTCACGCCTTTTTCTACCTCTTCCTCGATACCCTTTATGAAATATTCTTTCGGGACGCCGAGGCGCATCCCTTTTATGTCTTTGACGAGCGACTTCGTGTAGTCAGGCACCGGCGCGTCGACAGACGTTGAATCCATCTCATCGTGGCCCGCGATCACGCCAAGGAGAAGCGCGGCGTCCTCCACGTCCTTTGTTATCGGCCCTATCTGGTCTAGGCTGGAGGCGAACGCAATGAGCCCGTAACGGGAGACCCTGCCGTATGTCGGCTTCATACCGACGACCCCGCAGAGGCTCGCGGGCTGTCGTATAGATCCGCCCGTGTCGGAACCGAGGGCGAGTATCGTCTCATCGGAGGCGACTGCCGCGGCGCATCCTCCGCTCGAACCGCCGGGGATCCTGTTAATATCCCACGGGTTCTTCGTCGGACCGTAGCAGGACGTCTCGCATGACGAGCCGAACGCGAACTCGTCCATGTTCGCCTTCCCTATCAGGATCGCGCCCTCTTCGTTCATCTTCCTGATCACGGTCGCGTCGTACGGCGGCTTGAAGCCTTTCAATATCCTCGAGCAGCAAGTCGTCTCTTCTCCCAGGACGCACATATTGTCTTTTACCAGGACCGGGATGCCGGAGAGCCTCCCGCGCTTATTGGCCTGGGTCTTTGCGCGCTCGACCGCCTTCTCCTTGCCCGGAAGCGCGAATGCCCTGATGCTCGGCTCGACAGCGCTTATCCTGTCGAAAAGCTCGTCGACTATCTTAGACGGCTGCAACCCTTCGCCGCTGATCAGTTTTTTCAGTTCATGGGCCGTCAATGAATACAATTTTTCCATCTATTTGCCTTCTATCCTTCGACGGGGCTCAGGATAGAATCCTGAGCTTTTGCCGAAGGATTCTATTATCTGCGGAACTTTAAAAAAGTCGCCTTCTTTCGATGGCGCGTTCTTGAGGGCCTCTTCCGGCTTTAACGATCCCTTAGGCGCGTCTTTCCTGAAGACGTTCTTAAGGCTCGCCAAAGGGTGGCTTGTAGGCTGGACGTTATCGGTGCTTAATTGATTTAATTTGCTTATATAAGATAATATAGATTCCAATTGTCCGGAATAAGAGCTAAGCTCTTTGTCGCTAAGACGAAGCCTGGCGAGAAGAGCGACATGTTTTACGGTCTCTTTGTCAATCTTTGGCATAATATTATTACCTTTTGATATACCTTACCACAGTATATCGAGAATGTCAAATTTGCGTGCAAATTTGATACTGAGGCATCGAAAAAAATGCGACTAGCGAGAGCATTTTTAGATGCCGAAGTATCTTTAAAATTTGCGTGTAAATTTGGTATCAATCGATTGAGTTCGCGATCCGCGCGAAGTCGGCGAGGCTTAAAGATTCCGGCCGGGAGGCCGGATCTACGGCTATCTTTTCTAATATCGAGGAAAGGCGCTCTTTTGGGATGCCGAGGACCTCTTCCCTGGAGAGGGAATTTATTATCGACTTGCGCCTCTGGTTAAAAGATCCTCTTATGACCTTAAAAAGCGCTCCGTCATCCTTCGCCTCTACGGAAGGCCTGTCCAGGATATCGAGCCTTACCAGGCTTGAATCGATGTCAGGCGACGGATAAAAAGACGTCCTCTTTATTTTGTATATATGCTTTGGTCTTGTATAGTATTGGATAAAACAGCTGAGCGAGCTGTAATCTTTCGCGCCCGGTTCTGCCAGGATGCGGTCGGCAAACTCTTTCTGGACCACCATCACCACATATTTTATCGACAATCTGTTATCGATCAGGCACTCGATGATCGGGGTCGTGATATAATACGGCAGGCACCCCACCACTTTAAGCTTGCCCGCGGCGGAGGCCTTTTTGATGTCGAATTTCAATATGTCTTCGTTAAAGATACGCAGGCTGGGAAAGTCGTCTCCGATTATCTCTTCAAGTATGCCGTATGCCTTCTTATCCTTTTCCACCGCGGTCACGGCCGCGCCGGAACGCGCGAGGTCTATCGTAAGCGCGCCAAGCCCCGGGCCTATCTCCAGGACTCTATCGCCGGATAAGGCGCCCGCCTCGGATATTATCTTATCCCTTATATTCCCATCGATGAGATAGTTCTCTCCAAGCCTCTTCAAAGGCCTGAATCCGTATTTCGCAAACACTTCTTTTAGCTGAGTCTTGGTTAACATGTTTTAGTTCAAACAACTTTGTGCAATGTGTAAAGTTTAATGTGTAATGTTGGTGTAAAGTAATCATGTGTAATGGAAAATTCGCTCAATTCAATCTTTTTTCATTACACAATAATCCATTAAACCTGCTTTACACATTACACATCTAACATTACACAAAAGTGTTATGCGTACAAAGCCGGTATGCCAGGAGAATCGCCTCGATCATCGATGATGGGTCGGCCGTCCCTTTGCCCGCTATGTCAAACGCCGTCCCGTGGTCGGGGGAGGTCCTGACGAACGGCAAGCCTATGGTCAGATTAACGCCATCCTTAAAATATAGCAGCTTGAACGGTATAAGGCCCTGGTCGTGGTACATGGCAACGACCGCGTCGTACTTCCCGTTCATTAGATCGGCAAATATCACGTCGGCCGGGATCGGGCCGCTTATCCGGCCGACCTTTGCCGTGGCTTTCTCTATGGCGGGGATTATCGCCTTATCTTCTTCGTCGCCAAAGGCGCCGTTCTCGCCCGCATGCGGATTTAATCCCGAGACCCCTATGCGTGGATCTTTTATGTTGAAATATTCGCGCAGGTATTTATGGGTTATGCATATCGTCCTGCATATCGGCTCCACTGCAAGACTTCCAGGCACGCGCCTTAACGCGATGTGTCTGGTCACGAGCGTGATCTTAAGCCTGCCGCCGACGAACATCATCGCGAAATTCTTCGAGCCCGTCTTTTCAGCGAGATACTCGGTGTGTCCCTCGAACTTTTTAATTCCGGCCATCCTTATGGACATCTTGTTTACGGGAGCGGTTACGAGAGCGTCGGCTTCGCCCTTACGCAGGAGCCGGATGGCAGCGTCCAGATATCCTATCGCGGCTTTTCCAAAGACCGGGCTCTGAACGCCGTATTTAAAAGAGGCTGCAGGTACATTGGCTAGGTCTAAGAGCTCACACTTAAACTTCAGGGCCATGTCGCCCGCCGTCCTGTCCAGGGCGGCCCTGTCCCCTATAAGCAAAAAATCGGCAAGCCCTTTTATCTTTGGACTTGCCAGCGCCTTGAGGGTCACTTCCGGCCCTACGCCGGACGGGTCACCCATAGTAATGACTATCTTTTTTTTATTTGAACGCGATGTATGCATTCTTCTTGAGGCCTTCTATCCACCCCTTTACCTTTTCATTCGTCTTCTCCCTGTACAGAGCCTCCTCCACGTCCCGACGGGCTTCATTCAGGGTAAGCGTCCTGGCAGGCCTCTTCTCGTCGATCTTGAATATATGATAACCGAGGCTCGTCTGGATGACATCAGAGACCTCGCCTTCGTTCATATTGAAGACCGCTTTCTCTATTTCCGGGAGCAGGTCTCCTCTCTTCACATATCCCATGAGCCCGCCCTCTTGCGCGCCCGGGCCTTCCGAGTAGGAACTCGCCAATTCCGAAAAATCTCCGCCCTCTTTAAGCTTCCCGGAGATCTCCCTGGCCAGTTCCAGCGCCTTATTGATATCGGTCCCCTCCTTGACCCTTATAAGTATATTACGAAGCTTCAAAGCTTCTTCCTGGGAAAAATCGTCCAGGTGGTTGTTGTAATAATTATTCACCTCGACGGGCGTAATAGATATTGTGCTTCCGACCTTCATGTCCATCATCTTCCGCGTCATTATCTGTTCCCTGTACCGGCCCTTAAGCTCCTTCAATGTAAGGCGCTGGCTTGCCAGCGCTTCCTCGAAGACCTCCTGAGAACCGAAACGCCTCTTCGCGTCTGCGACCTTCTCCTCTACCTCCCTGTCATCCACTGTTATGTTCTGTTTTTTGGCCTCGCTGAGGACGAGGCGGTCTTCTATCAGGCGTTCTACCGCTTTTTGTCTGGCATCTTCCAACTTTGCCATGAGCGCTTCGCCGCTGTATACCGTCTTGAATTTATCATATACGGGGACGAGCATGCCCTCTATCTCGCTGTCACAGATTATCTCGTCGTTCACCACTATCGCTATCTTATCCACGACCTCGGCATATCCCGGGTTCGCCGCGCATATGGCCGATCCGATAATTACGGCCGGCAGAATCAGCATTTTAGCATTAATTTTTCTCAAGCTTCTCGCCTTCTTTCTCGCTCACGTCTTCAAGGGACTTGAAGACATCCTCTTTAATCTCGACTCCGTATTTTTTCTTGAGGTCCATAACGAAGGTATCGAAAAGCTCGCTGCGTTTCTTCTTCTTGAGCTCGCTTTCGACAAAACGCCTGGTCTCTTCGTAACTCTGTATCTCCGGCTCTTTCTTGTCCGTCAGCTTTATTATGTGATAGCCGAACTGCGTATGGACGACATCGCTCGTCTGACCGACCTCAAGTTTCAAACAGGCTTTCTCGAAATCCTCGACAAGCTGCCCCTGCCTGAAATAGCCTACGTCTCCGCCGCGGTCCGCCGTCGCGTCCATAGAACGCTCTTTCGCGAGGTTCTCGAAGTTAGCGCCCTTGGTAAGCTCATCCAGGATCTCTCTTGCCTCTTTCTCTGTCGTAACCAGGATGTGAGAAGCCCTCCACATCGCGGGCCCTTTAAAACTCTCCTTATTCTCCTCGTAAAATTTCTTCATCTCGTCTTCCGAGACCTTCGCCTTATCCTCTATCTCGTTCTTTATAAGCTTGGCTATGAGTATCTTCTTCTTCGCGGCCTCGACGACCTCCTTCACCTCTTTATCATTCTCGACGCCTTTCTTTACGGCTTCCTCATAAAACATCATCTCTACTATCGTCTCGTCGAGGAACCTCTTCCTGTTCTTTTCTACCATATTCCTGTAATAGGGAGGCATCTTGGCTATTCTCGACTGCAGCTCTGCCAGGGTAATGACTTTATTGCCCACCCTGGCGAGTATCTTGTCGCCTGCCGGCGGTTTCTTTGCGCACCCCGCCATAGCCGCTGACGCGATGACGACCGCAACCGATATATATATAATTATTTTCTTCATATAACCGTTATTGTAGCATTTTAAACGGATTTCTTCAAGGATGTTCCGCTCTTACTTTGCCTTGCCATGTTTTAATCCGTCGATAGCCGATTTCAGGAACCTGCAGTACAGGTCAAATCCTACGGCGTTAATATAACCATGCTGCTCTAACCCTAAGAGGTTACCAGCGCCCCTTATCTGCAGGTCCTCCATAGCAAGCTTAAAGCCGCTCCCCAGCTCCTGGAACTTCTTTATCGCGTATAGCCTCTTCTGGGATTCCGCGCTCATAACGAATTTTTTCGGTATCAATAGATAGGCGTAGGCCTTTTTCGTGAACCTCCCGACTCGGCCGCGCAGTTGGTACAGCTCTGAAAGGCCGAAGGCGTCGGCCCTGTTGATTATTATCGTATTCGCGTTAGGTATATCTATGCCCGATTCGATGATGGTGGTCGATACGAGGCAGTCGATCTTGCCGTTGATAAATTTCATCATCGTATCTTCCAGGGCTTTCTCCGGCATCCTGCCGTGGGCCACCGATATGCTTACGCCGGGCGCCAGGCCGGCGACCGATTTAGCGAGAAGCTCTATGCCCTTTATCCTGTTATTTACGAAAAATATCTGCCCCGACCTCTTCTTCTCCCTCATGACGGCCTGCTTTATCAACGCGTCGTCGTAGTGCGTGACAACCGTCTCTACGGGAAGCCTCTCCGACGGCGGCGTGTTAATGACGGATATGTCTCTGCCGCCCATAAGGGCCAGATAAAGCGTCCTCGGTATCGGGGTAGCCGTAAGCGTAAGGACATCCACGCTGAAACGGAGTTTCTTAAGATATTCCTTATTATGGACGCCGAAACGCTGCTCCTCGTCGATTATCACAAGCCCCAGGTCTTTGAAAGAGATGTCGCCGGAAAGGAGGCGGTGCGTTCCTATTATTATGTCGACGGTGCCGTCGGATATGCCTTTTATTATGGCCCCCTGTTCCTTATCCGTCCTGAACCTCGACAACATCTCCACCGTTACGGGGAAATCCTTCATCCTGCCGCTGAATGTATTAAAATGCTGCTCGGCCAATATCGTCGTGGGAACGAGTATCGCGACCTGTTTATTGTCCATGACGGCCTTGAACGCGGCCCTGATAGCGACTTCTGTCTTCCCGTATCCGACGTCGCCGCACAAAAGCCTGTCCATCGGTTTCGCGGATTCCATGTCTTTTTTAACATCCATCGTAGAACGCGCCTGGTCGGGAGTCTCTTTGTACGGGAATTTCTTCTCCATCTCCTTCTGCCAGTCGGTATCAGCCGAGAATTTGAATCCCGAGACCGTCGAGCGTTTTGCCTGCAGTTCCAAAAGCTCGACAGCTACCTGATGGATACCCTTCTTCGCGTTCTCTTTCGCGCGCTTCCACAGCTTGGCGCCAAGCTTATGGGTCTTCGGGAGGCGCTTTTCAAACCCGAGATATTTCTGCACTTTATCAAGGTCTTCGAACGGAACATAGAGCTTATCGCCGCCGGCATATTCTATGACTAAGTGCTCGACATACTTACCGGCTGTTTTTAGCCTCTCCAGGCCAAGGTACTTCCCGATACCGTGGTCTATATGGACGACGTAATCGCCGGAGTCAATATCGACGAAGTTGTCTATGGGCGATTCTTCTTCGGTTTCTTCAGACCGCTTCCTTATCTTCCTCCTGGATATGCCTTTTATCGGCAGTATGATGGCTACGTTATGCTCCTCGACGATCTCATACGTGAGCGGGTCGAGACTCCTTATCTTGCCGACTTTGTCATGCGAAAATTCGATTCTGAGCGGGTATTCGAACGTTACGGGATATATAGTCAGGGAGTCCCCGATACGGGAAAAGTCGCCTTCCTCGGCGACTCTCTTGCAGGCGCGGTAACCGAACTCTACGAGCCTTGCGGCAAGAGATTCGATATCAATATCGTTCTCATCGACGCGGATTTTTATTGAGTCAAACATATATCATGCAGGAAACACCTTTGTTTAATGTGTAAAGTGTAATGTGTAATGCCGGTGTAATGTATGCATGTGTAATGGAAAATTCTCTTCCATTACACAATTAACCCTTACACCCACTTTACACATTACACATCAAACATTACACAAAGGAATCATTTTTAGCGGTCACACTACATCTTCTTAGGGAGAGAGACGCCGAGCAAACGAAGCCCGTTTGCAAGGACTATCCTTACGCAATCCACAAGCACCAGCCTGGATTTTGCCAGGCTGTGGTCATCGCTTACGACCCTGTGTTTGGTATAGAAGGAATGGAACACAGCAGCCACGTCCTGAAGGTATTGCAGCACGACGTACGGATCGAGTAATTTACCGCTCATGTTCACTATCCAGGGGAACTGCCGCAATAGTCTTATCAGGTCCATCTCTTCCGGCTCCACCAGCAGTTTTGAATCGAACTTCGCCGCCAGATGGGCTGACTTACCGTATTCCATAATAGACCATATGCGCGCGTGCGCGTACTGTATATAGTAAACCGGGTTTTCGGATGATTCTTTCTTGACTGCATCTAGATCGAAATCGAGATGGCTCGATATCCTGCGCATTATAAAACAGAACCTGGAGACGTCCTTGCCGACTTCATCCATCACCTCGCGCAATGTGATAAATTCGCCGGCCCTGGTTGACATGGATACCACCTGTCCGCTCCTATAAAGGGTCGCAAGCTGGACGATCAGCACAGAGAGGGAGTCTTCGGAAAAACCCAGCGCCCTTATGGCCGCCTTCATACGGGGTATGTAGCCGTGATGGTCCGGCCCCCATATATCGACTATCTTCTTGAAACCTCTCCTGTATTTTTCCAGGTGAAAGGCTATGTCGGGGGCGAGATATGTCGCGGAGCCGTCGGATTTAAATACGACCCTGTCCTTATCATCGCCAAACTCGGTCGATTTGAACCAGACGGCGTTGTCTTTTTCGTATATATACCCCTTCTCCTTCAACAACCCTATTGCCTTCTCTACCTTGCCCGACCTTCTCAGGGACTTCTGGCTGTACCATACGTCGAATTTCACTCCGAAATCTTTAAGGTCGCGCTTTATGTCATTCAATATCCAGCGCAGACCGAATTCCCTGAAGACCTTAATATCTGTCGTCCCGGCGAATCTCTTTCCGTATTTTTTTTTGAATGCCCTGGCGATATCCGATACGTAGGAACCTTTATAACCGTCTGAAGGAAATGCTTCTGTACCGCCGAAGAGTTCAAGGTAACGGGAGTGTATGGACTTGCCCAGTATATCCATCTGGGTGCCCTCATCGTTCAGGTAATATTCGCGGGTGACTTTATAACCGAGAAAATCGAGGATGTTGGCGAGGCTGTCCCCTATAGCGGCCTGTCTTCCGTGCGCGATTGTTAAAGGGCCTGTCGGGTTGGCGCTGACGAACTCCACCTGCAGCTTTATCCCTCTGCCTACACTGGCCTTGCCGAAATTGTGCCTCTTTCTCTTTATCTCAAGGAGGACTTTGCAGAGATATTCTTTGCTGAAAAAGAAATTGATGAACCCCGGAGCCTTCGTTTCGATGCGTTCTATTATGCCTTTAAGGCGGAATGTAGCGATATCCTGCTCCAGCTTGGACTTTATTACATCGGCCAGTTCCATCGGTTTCAAGCCGCGAGCGAACTTGGAGGCCTTCATAGCTACATTCGACGAAAGGTCGCCGTTCTGCTTGTCTTTAGGTATCTCTATCTCGGGTTTTATCTCGTGGGCTAGAGGAAGGCTCAGGTCCAGATCCACAAAAACTTCTTTTGCGGCTCTTTCTAAAAGGGAAATAACGTTCTTTTCGATCTCACCATGGCGCATAATCTATTATTCGCTTATTTCTTTCTGGCCTTCTTTTTTTTGCGAGAGACCTTCTTCTTTGCGGCCGGAGCGCGGCGCTTTGCGGGGATTTTTCGGGCTTTGGAGGCGGTCAGTTCCCTGAAGCGCTCTTTGGGCGCGTCGCGCCAGAGTCGTTCCAGGTCATAAAAGCGGCGCGTCTCTTCCAGGAATACATGCACAACAACGTCGCCGGAATCGAGAACTATCCATAACGCTTCCCTCTCACCTTCCGACCGCCTGAGCTTTTCGCCTTTATCCCTTAAAACCTTTATGATATGGTCGGCTATAGCCCGAACTTGAGTAGTTGAAGCGCCGCTTGTTATAACAAAATAGTCACAAACGCTCGACACTTTATTCATCTTTATCAAAACTGTGTCGAGCGCTTTTTTATCAGAAGCCGCGCCGGCCACAACCAGCGCTTTTGCCTTGGAATTTATGACTTACCCCTTCTTAAGCTGCGGGATTATCTATTAAGATTACTTCATTATCTTATACATACCAGTGCCACAAGACGAGCATTTGCCCTTCATAGCCTGTCTTCCATTTTTCATTGTGACTTTCTGGGTGTCCTTCATATCTTTCTTCGCTTTACACTTTACGCAATATCCGATTTCTGCCATTTAATTCACCTCCTTAAATATTTGAATGAATTATACACTAAAAAACTCTCCCGGTCAAGGGGAATAGAGAATATTCTGTCCCTTTAAGTATATAGCTTACCCTCCAATATGTAGTCCCTTACCTTTGCCGGGACCAGATACCTTATGGACCTGCCCTCTTTCAGGCGTTTCCTTATGTCTTCTGAAGACACCTCTATCGGGGTTATGACAACGGTCTCAACGTCCTCGGGGACCTCTTTCACCGGATATCCGGGCCTGTTGGCCACTATGAACTTCGACATCTTGAATATACCGTCTATATCCTTCCACGAAAATAGGTCTTTCAGCAAGTCCGAGCCTGTTATGAAATATAGCTGCGCTTTATCCCCGTAGATCCTCCTGAACTCCTTTAATGTATCTATTGAATACGATTTTTTCTTGGAATCGATCTCAAAAGTGGATACTTCAAAGGCGGGATTGCCCTCGATGGCAAGCTCGACCATCTTCAGTCGGTCCTGCGGCCGTATCTTCACATCCATATTCTTGTGCGGTGGTATAAAAGCAGGGACGAATATGACCTTATCGAGCTTTATCTTATGGAGGGCGTCTTCAGCCAATATCAGGTGCCCCATATGTATAGGATTGAATGTGCCGCCGAGTATACCTATTCTCATAGCTAACTCCATTATAGTTATAAGTTGTAAGTCGTAAGTTGTAAGCGAATTGTATATAACTTATAACTTATAACTTATAACTTACAACTTATAACTTATAACTTATAACTTACAACTACTTTCTCACCTGCCCGCTGCCGTACACCACATACTTATATGACGTCAGTTCCTCAAGTCCCATGGGCCCTCTGGCGTGTATCTTATCCGTAGATATGCCCATCTCCGCGCCTTTGCCGAATTCGCCGCCGTCGGTAAAACGCGTCGACGCATTGACATAGACGCAGGCTGAATCCACTTCCCGCAGGAACTTATCCGCTCTGGCCTTGTTCCTCGTGACTATGGCGTCGGAATGGTATGAGCCGTACTTCATTATATGCCGGATGGCCTCATCCACATCCCTGACCACCTTTACCGAGAGTTTCAGATCCAGATACTCCCTGTACCAGTCATCCTCTGTAGCCAGTTTCACGCAGTCTACCAGATCTTTGACTTCTTTAGAGCCCCTTATCTCGACACCGGAATTTTTGAGCCTTCTTATCATTTTGGGGAGGAAGCTGCCGGCGATCTTCCTATTCACAAGCATGCATTCCATGGCGTTGCATACCCCGGGCCTTTGGACCTTTGCGTTATAGCATATCTCTTCCGCCATCTTGAGATCAGCGCTTTCATCGACATAGGTATGGCACACGCCTTTGTAATGTTTGATGACCGGTATCCTCGAATTTCTCGTAACTTCCCTTATCAAAGACTCTCCGCCTCTTGGTATGACAAGGTCTATCAGGCCTTCCTGTTTAAGCAGCCGATCGACGAGGCCCCTGTCCTTATCCTTGATCATCGATATCGAGTCCGCAGGTATATTGCATTTAACAAGCGCCTTCCGCAGGACGTCGAATATCGCTATGTTAGAATTAAGCGACTCGCTGCCGCCGCGCAGTATGACAGCGTTAGAGGACTTCAAACACAACCCGATACAATCGCTGGTAACATTAGGTCTCGACTCATAGATGATAAGAATGACGCCTATAGGGACCCTGACCTTCTTTATCAGGAGGCCGTTAGGCCTTCTTATGGTATCTATGATATCTCCGACGGGATCCTTAAGCTTCGATATCTTCAAAAGCGAATCTGCCATCGACCTTATCCTCGCGTCCGTAAGCGTCAATCTGTCTATAAGCGCGGAAGACATTTTTTTTGCGCGGGCCATGGCCAGATCCTTACGATTCCGGGAAATAACGAATCTCGCGTTCTTTACCAACGCCGCGGCCATAGCCTCAAGCGCCCTATTTTTGGACTTCGTATTCGCAAGCGCAAGGGCTCTGGAAGAAGCCTTAGCCTTTTCACACAATCTTTTTATATCGTTATTTTTTGCCATATAATATTATTATAGTATCACCAGGTTATCTTTGTGTACAATTTCGTCCTTACCTTTATAGCCCAGAGCGGCCTTGAACTGCGCCGTCTTCATACCTTTTATCTTCGACAACTCTGCCGATGAATAGTTTACGACGCCCCTGCCTATTTCGACGAGGGCGTTATCTACTATGCTGACCACGTCCCCGGAAACGAAATGGCCGCTGACAGCGGACACGCCCGATGCGAGCAGGCTCTTGTCTTTCTTCTTCAGAGCTTCTCGTGCGCCGTCATCTATGCGCAGAGTACCTTTTGGCTTCGAAGAAAAACCTATCCATCTCTTCCTGGCAATAAACCTCTTCTCCCTGCGTCCGAAGACTGTCCCGACGTCTTCACCTGACATTATCCCTAGAAGGACGTCTTTCTTCTTACCGTTTGCTATAACGCATTCTATCCCGGCCTGGGCGCTGTTCTTCGCGCATTCCAGCTTCGTCGACATCCCGCCCGTTCCGAGGTCGCAGGAACTGGCCCCTGCCAATTTCAATATCCTGGGCGTTATCTCGTCGACCGCGCTTATCACATTGCCATCCTGGTCCAGCAGCCCGTCGACATCCGTCAGGATAATAAGCTTATCGGCCTGGCATAAGTCGCCGAGCAGGTTTGAGAGCCTGTCGTTGTCGCCGCATCTTATCTCGTCGGTCGCGACCGTATCGTTCTCGTTGATTATGGGAATGACGTTATGTTTCAGCAGGGCATCTACCGTATGCTTTATATTAAGATATCTTTTCCTGTCGTTAAAATCTTCTTGAGTAAGAAGTATCTGCCCTACAAGATAACCCCTATCCTTAAAATATTCGCTGTAAAGGTGCATGAGATAGCCCTGGCCTATGGAAGCCGCGGCCTGAAGCTCGGCGATGCGGTCAACGGGCCGCTTTTTAATGTTAAGAAGCCACATGCCCGCCCCGATCGCTCCAGACGTCACCAGGAGCACCTTTACACCCTTATCCTGGATATCCGATATCTGCCGGACAAGATCCTTCACCTTGTCCTTGTCAAGAGCCCTGTCCTTGGACGTTATGACTTTTGTTCCGACCTTTATGACTATCCTGCTACACTCTTTCATCTTTAGACGCTTCCTTGAGCCTTTTGCATATTTCGTTAAGCAGTTCCTTTATCCCATCCCCGGCAACGGCCGATATAGGGAACAACTTCCTGCGGCCAAACCTCTTTTTAAACGCCGCCAGATTGGCCTTGCTCTCCGGACAATCTATCTTATTCGGCGCTATAACCTGCGTCTTTTTCGCAAGCTCTTTTGAATATTGCTTCAATTCTTCGTTAAGTTTTATATAATCTTCGTACGGGTCTCTTCCGTCGATAGCGGAGATATCCACGAGGTGCACCAGTATCTTGGTCCGCTCTATGTGCCTCAGGAACTTATGGCCGAGGCCCTTGCCTTTATGGGCGCCTTCTATTAAACCGGGTATATCGGCAACTACGATGCTGTAATCTTCATAAAGCCTTACGACGCCCAGATTCGGTTCTTTCGTCGTGAACGGGTAATTTGCTATCTTGGGCCTTGCGCTGGAGATCTTGGAGATGAGCGTCGATTTGCCGGCATTAGGATAGCCTACTATCCCTACGTCGGCCATGAGTTTTAATTCCAGCAAAATGGTCTTCTCTTCGCCCTGAGCGCCGGGCTCGGCCTCGCGGCCTCTCGAGTTCCCTTTCCCTCCCTTGCCGCCCCTGGCTATGATAACGCTGTCGCCGTTATTAACGAGGTCCCTCAATACGAGCCCCTTAACGGCATCTTTTATCAATGTGCCTGCCGGGACCTTTATGCGGACATCCTCGCCTCTGCGCCCTTTTTTATGGTTAGAGCTTCCGTGAGTGCCGGAGTTGCCTTTGAAGTGCTGCCTGAATTGGAAATCTAGTAAGGTGTGGATGTTGGGATCGGCCTCGAATACTATATCGCCGCCGTCGCCGCCAAATCCGCCGTCAGGCCTGCCTTTCCTGTTGATTATATCCCGGTACAGGCTGTTGCAGCCGTCACCGCCGTCACCGGCTTTGACATATATCCTGACTTCGTCTATAAACATTGCGTTACTTGGAGGCTTTTACAATATTGACGATCTTGCCCGGAGTGAAATTAACCTTGCCGTCGACCAACGCGAATAGCGTGCCGTCCCTGCCGATACCTACGTTCCTGCCGGCCTTAAAGACGAAACCGCGCTGCCTCAATATGATATTGCCGGCCTTCACAGACTGGTTCCCGTACTTCTTTACGCCTAACGTCTGCGGCTGGCTGTCTCTGCCGTTAACTACGTGAGCCATGTTGTCAGTCCTTTCAATTCAAATGTTACGTAATGTTATGTAAGGTTCATTAAGGTTACGTAACGTTACTAGCTCCCTTTTCCTGCTTCTATTTCCTTAACCTTCAGCTTCAGGACATTCTGCCTGTGGCCTATCTTCTTCTTCTCGCTCTTGCGCTTTTTGTATTTAAACGCGACTACCTTATCCTGTCTTATCATGCCAAGGACCTCGCACACCACATGAGATCCCTTAACATGAGGGTTCCCTATATGGAGCGAGTTGCCGTCCTTTACCATCAATACCGTGTTAAGCTTTACCTCGCCGCCCTTCTTAGCGGCCAGTTTCTCAACCAGGATTATGTCGTTCTTGGCTACTTTGTATTGCTTACCGCCTGTCTCTATCACTGCGTACATAGAACCCCCCGATTTGCTGTAATCTCACCCGGGGCAAATCGTCCCGAGGAGCTGTAATCTCACTCATGGTAACGAGGGACTACATCCGAAATACCCCGTTTAGGACGATTAATATATCACAGCGCCGATTACTCCGTCAAGGGAAAAAGGGAGGCCCCCATTCCGGCTCACTCTCAGGGCTCTTCCGCATGGCGCGTGCTGATATGTCGCCCTATAGTGGTAAATTGCATCAATTTTTCCCAAACATCATGATATCTCATATATCTCTTCACATCCGGGTCTTCGACCCTGGCGTAAGAACCCATATATTCCCTGAATTCCTCTTCCAGCGCAGGAAGGTCTTTTCCAAGACAGCCAAGCAATATATTAAGATCATCGGCGCCGCTATCCCTGCCCTTCTTCTTCGCGTCCATGCGTTCGCTCATCTTGACCTGATAATCCATGAACTGCTCATGGTACCTGTTCATGAGAAAAGAGGTAAATGCCCAGCTCTCGCCGTAAGAGGCAAACGCCGCTTTGTTGACCAGGCCCACAAAACTACCTATCTTAAAATTGGTAAGGAACTCTATCGGGTTGAGCTCATTCTTCCTCACCGCTTCCTGGTATGAGAAGAGCCATTCTTCGTCGACGGATCCGATCGGATCGGTCCCGCAGTAAGTCGCGATCCCCTCATTCAGCCAGGATTGGGCGCTCGATTCGTTTATAATATCCTCTCTCTTGATCTTCTCAAGGTCCTTCGATGTCTCCCTCCTGATCTTCATGATCTCTTCCAGGATCTCTTTCTTCTTCTTCCAGTCTTTCTCCGCCATCAGCTCTTTCTTCTTTTCCGCCAATTTCTTGTCGTCCATATCGGGTTTCATTATCACGATACTCTGCAGGCCGTAATTATGGAATACCTCGTGGGTAAATTCATGGCGCAGGACATCAAGGGACCCGTAAAGAAGTTCGCTCTTATATATACTGTGCATCTCCCAGAATATGTCCGTAAATTCCTTCGCCTGGCCTTCGAGAAAGATGTGGTAACTCTTAACCACGTTATCTTTCACCTTGTCTATCACCTCTTTATTGAAGGCGCCGGTCTGGCCTTCCACTATCTCAAGGACCCATTTCTCCATCCTATTGCCGAACCCGTTATACGTATAAAGCACTTTGTTCAGCGGACTAAAATAGCCTACTACAAGCCATCCGGGCACACCGTCCGTAATCGCATATGTCCAGTAATCTTCTATGTCATCGAACATGACCAGAAAATTCTGGCACCCGGCGGTCCTACCCTTAAATATCTTGAAGAACTTGAAATAGATATCGGTATGAGCCTGCCTGACCGTCTTGACATAAAGGTCGATCGATTTTGCGTAAGAATCGGAGAATAGCACTATGTCCCCTTCTTTATACATCTTCATCTTGGGGAACTGCTCCTTCAGGCGTCTCTCTATATCGTCGGATTCTTTATTCAGGGCGGGAGCGAAGATAAGGTAGTCGATATCGGCGCGTTTTACGGTCATCTCGAGTCCGCCGCCGCCTTCATCAAAAGACATCGTCATCTCATCACCCGTTATATCCGTTATCTTTCCGTCGAGGACCACGCCGTTGGTCCTCTTCGCGACAATGTCGTTCTTATACGGCCACTGGGCCTCCTTCCGGCTCTTGCGCTCTTCCCGGACCACCTGTTTGGCGCTCACTGCAAATTTCTCGTTATCCCATTCCACAATATATTCATCGGCTTTCTTTTCCAGCAATCTGCCGTTTATCACCCCTCCGTGTTTGAGGTATAAAGTTATTCCGTCATCCTCATCGTCTTTTTTCAAGACATCCGGAAGTTTTACGGACTTCGTCACTTTCCTGATAAACTTTTCCTGCTCTCTGTTCATTCCGGTAATAAGACCGCCTGCCCGGTCGCCGACGCCTTTAACAAAATCGACGACTCTTGCAACCCTGGTATTAAGCGCGAGATTTGTCCGCAACTCGGACCTGAAGTGCCTGTATCCGTCGACTGCCGCCGCGATAAACCCTATCACAAAAAATAATATTATAAGCCTTTTCATGGAACTCCCGGAGGGATAAGCCCTTCATAAAAATAGGGCCACGCCCGTTAAAGACATGGCCCTATTTCGTTAAAACGGTTTATACTTTCCCTTCCTCAATTTTAATATCCTCTATGTGAAGATTGGGATCCTCGATAACGCGGATAGTCTTCCTGAAACGCCTTTCCAGCGGCCTTATCATGTTCTTTTCCGGGGCCGCGATATTATACGCCACTTCCGGATGAAGGGAGACGAAGACCTCTCTCTTGCGGGAATCCTGCAAAAATCTCTCAAGTTTCCGCAACAGCTCTATCGACACCGTCGATATAGACTTGACAATCCCCCTGCCGCTGCAGTACGGGCACCTCTGATAGCTCTTCGACTCTATACTCTTCCTGACACGCTGCCTGGTCATTTCAATAAGGCCGATGCTGGAGATGTTTAGTATCTTAGTCTTTGCTTTATCGCCCTCAAGGTGCTTTTCCAGAGTTTTGTATATAGTCTTCCTGTGCTGGGGGATCTCCATGTCGATGAAATCTATAATTATTATCCCGCCGAGGTCGCGCAACTTCAACTGCCTGGGCACCTCCTCCGCCGCTTCGATATTAGTTTTGAACGCCGTGTCCTCGAGGTTGCGCTTTCCCACAAATTTTCCCGAGTTGACGTCGATGGCGACTAGCGATTCCGTTTGATCGAATATGAGGTATCCGCCGCTTTTCAGCTGCACGATCCTGTTGTATATCTTTTCTATCTGGCGCTCGATGTCGTGCTTCTCGAAAAGAGGTATCCTGTCCGTATGAAGCCTCAGCCTTGGCCTGAGATGCGGGGCAAGGATCTTCAGGAATCTCGATATCCTCTTAAATTCATCTCTTGAGTCTATATCCAGTTTCGACACATCATTGGTGAAGATGTCCCTGGCCACTCTCAGTATAATATCGTATTCCTGGTGTATAAGGCACGGTGGTTTGGCCTTTCTCGCCCTGGACTTTATATTGTGCCACAGGTTGGTGAGATACCTCATCTCCCTGAAAAAATCCTTCTGGCTGGCGCCCTGGGCCGCGGTCCTGACTATCACGCCCATATCCTTTGCTATCTTCAATTCCTCAAGTATCTTCCTTATCCTGTCCCGCTCTTCTCTCGATTCGATCCTCCTCGAAAGGCCTATATGGTTATCGAACGGCATGAGGACAAGGAACCTCCCCGGTATGCTGACATGAGTGGTAAGCCTGGGCCCCTTCGTGCCTATCGGTTCTTTCACTACCTGGACAAGCACATCATCGCCCTTCTTAAGCAGCTCGCCTATGGAAGGAAGCGGCTTTTTCGGCTCGCCCCTTTCATGGCTTTCCTCTATAGGCCCGCCATCAAGCAGTTTCTCGTAACCCAGGGGATCCGACACGACGTCGGTCACATACAAAAATCCGTTCTTCTCCAGCCCGATGTTTACAAATGCGGCGCCCATTCCGGGCAACACAGATTCGACCTTGCCTTTGTAAATGTTGCCGAACAGGCTTTTCGCGCTGTCCGGCCTTTCAATATAAAACTCTTCTATCCTCTTATTCTCCATGACAGCGACGCGTTTTTCGTGCTGCGTCACATTAATATATATCTCTTTTTGCATTACACCGTCTCCTCTGCCTTTATAATCCTTACCCCCTCAGGCAATTGTTCATTGATTTTCCCGATAAATTCCTGCGGCGACAATCTCTTATCCATATGGAAAACAGCCTCCTGATCCATGCCCTCTACGCCGAGCTTGAGGGCTCTGGTTATACTTATCTTAAGGTGGGGACTGAACCCTTTTGTCACGCTTACCGGAAGCGCCGCTCTCCGGGACGCCCTTTGGAAAAGCCTCATGAGATCCAGATGCGAAATAAAACGCGCGTTGCCGGTCTTGGAAAACGTTACTTTCATATTACCAGAATTTTTTATTCGGCCTCTTCTTGGCGGTCACGTCTTTCTGCTGAGTGATCGTATACATAGGCACATAAGCCTTGTTCACATCCGGCAGGTCCTTGATTACACGCCCCTTATTCATAAGATTGACCGTGATAAAGAAAATAAGTTCCGTCTTCTGTTTTGTTATCTCTTTCTTAGTAACCAGGAGTCCCAAGTACGGCACATCGCCGAATATGTCTCCCAGGAACGGAAGCTTCTTTCGCGTATCGATAATGTTCTCCTTTATCAATCCGCCGATAAATATCGTGTCCCCGTCTTTTACCATGACCTGCGTCTTGGCCTGCCGCACCGAGAAGACAGGCGCGACTACTCCGCTTGACTTATCAAGCGTATCGTATCTCAACAGGTCGCTTATCTGCGGCGTCAGGTCTATTACTATCTCATCCTTGTCGTTGACATGAGGGACAACCTTAAGCATTATGCCAAGATCTTTCGGTTCATACCCCGTTATCTCCATCTTTCCGGTAGTTGAACTCCTCTCGTATTTAGGCATATTAAGCGTATTTCCGACATTAATGAAGGCTTCGTTGTTGTTAAGGGTAGTAATCCTGGGATTCGATATGAGGTCGGTGTTGGACCTTGATTTTATCATCTCCAGGACAGCCGAAAATTGGCTGAAATCAAGAGTGCCGAACGTGAACTGGTCTGTTCCGGCATAAGGAAATCCGAAACTCCCTGATTTTCCCCCATTAGCAGGGAACTCGCTGGCCGTTTCCGAAGCTACGCCTCCGCCCGAGGTAGTGGTCGTTGTCGACGGGCTGGAGCTCAAGACCTGCGGGAAAAATATCATACTATCCTGCGCCGAGTTAAACGGCATCTTGAAATAGTCAAAGGGAAATGTTGTCGGCCTCTTGGCGCCGCTGACGGAGAGCTTGACGTTCCAGTCAATGCCCAGTTTTTCGCTGTCATCCAGCGCGGTCTCTATTATCCTGGCCTCTATGAGGATCTGGTCGGTCTGTTTGTCGAGCCTCTCAACGACCTGGCCGATCTTGTATATGTTAGTGGGGATATCGGTAACGAGGACTGTGTTGGTCCTTTCGTCGTATGTGACCTTGCCCCTTTCGCTGACTATATCCTTTATCGATGTGGCGACATCCTTTGACTTGCTGTAATTGAGATTGAAGGCCTGTGTTGTCAGCTCTTCCGCCTTGAGCTTATCGACAGTCACCACCCTTATTATATCCCCCTCCCTTTCGTAGGCAAACCCGTAGTTCCTTAAGATGATATCGAGCGCTGTCTTCCATGGCTTATTCGTCAATTTCAGGTCTATGGTGCCTTTTACATCGGGCGCAGGCACGATATCCACTCCGGAGACTTCCGATATGTACGCCAGTACCGTCTTGATATCGGCGCCCTTAAAGTTGACCGTCACGTTGCCGGGTTCGACTCTGGCTGCCGGAACATCGGGTTCTTTCGGCTCTTCCGGTTGAACCGCGGCTGCTGGGACCACAACCGGCGTCATCATCTCATTCTCCTGGGGCCTATATGCCTGATCCTGGCCGATGGGGACCGCCTCCTCTACCGGCGGCTCTTTATAATTCTTTTCCTGCGCGACCGACACCAACGAGGAATCAAACAATAGACATAAAGAAATAGTCAAGAAGCCGACCAGACAGATCTTTTTATTATTCACTCTTTACCCCTCCTTCTTCGGATAACTTCACCGTATGTTCGTTACCGTCTAAATGTAATATTATAGAGTTCGGGCCGATCTTCTTTATCACAAGCTCCCCCGTTTTCTCACTTTCCCTGATTATCTCTCCGTTCAATATGGCCAGTCTCTTTCCGTCGGCTCCCATAGCTATTCCTTCGAGGTTGATCTCATATATCGACGTCACGTCTTTAAGTTTCGTAGTGACGCTCTTCTCCTGGCCTACAAGCGGCACAAGAGGGTCACGTCTCCCGTGCGCATCGTACCTTATGGCCTCCATGCCATGAAGATACGTGGCCGCCACAAGCGCCGCGAGGGCTAAACCGCTGATCTTACAGGCTCTGAAAAAAAACATTTAAATATCCACCTCACGGGCGGTTAGCCGCCCTTCTTCATTTTATAAGTCATGACCACCAGCTCGATATCATGTTTTTTCGGGTTGGAGCTGTTCGACTTCACGGCTATATCGACTATCTTCATGAATCTTTCGCCACCCTCAAGGCGGGCAAGAAAATTCCCGAGCTCATGGTATCCCGACTTTGCGCTTATGTGGATAGGTATCTCCTGAAAAGGGGTGTCTTTCCGCGCTTTATCCTCTTTTACGATATTCGGAGTTATGGCGGTGATCTTTACATTGGAGCTCTTTGCGACCGCATTAAGGTTCTCAAGCAGACCGGATATCGGCTGTTCGGCAGGCAGCATCTTCTCGTAGAGATCCATCTTTTCTTGTATGGCCGCCAGGTCGTTCTTAAGTTTGTCTATCCTGGCTATGTCTTCTTTGGCCTTGGCCAATTCAAAACGAGCCTCATTCATTTTGACGAAACTGCCGAAGACCCCCACTAACTGCGGTACAAGCAGGAAATTCAAATAAAATATGAATGCGATAACGGATACCAGGACGATCAATATCATCGTTTGTTTCTGGTTCTTATCGAATGTAAAAGGCAATTTTATCATATTTTCCGGCGATCCGGTTTCTATTCTTTGCTGTTAAAGAGGCAAGCTATCTTAAAATTCATTACCTCCTGGTCATCGAACTTGCTGCTTTTCATCGACACAAGTTCAATCTGCTGAAAATCTGAATAAAAAGAGGCGTTATCCTTAAGGCTGCTCATGAACTTGCCTATAAGCGCCGTTCCCTGCCCTCCTAGACTCGACGCGTAACCCGTCAATACAAGATATTTGAGCACAGAGCTTTCCGGCGGCTTTGTGGTATCTTTTTTTACCTTTGCGCCCGCCGGTGGAGGAGCTTTTTCCTTTTGCCTCTCCTCGTAACCGAAATCGGACAACCAGATACCCGATGTCATTGAATCGCTCAATTCGTTCAGCTTCGCTGCCCAGCTGAACCGCCCGTCCACAAGCTCATCAATAGCCCTCACCTTTTGATCTTTCAGCTGGATAAGCGTCTTTAAAGACTCCGCATATCTCTTTTCAGGCATCACCGACTCCAACTTCATCGATAGCGAGGCAAGCGTCGACTTACTGTATACGCCGCCAAAGAATAGCGCTATATGCATTACTGCCAACACGGCAACGAAACCTATAGCTATGTTCATAACAGGAATATTCTTTAAAAAATTAAGGTCGGCCAGGCCGATCTTCTTATACGCCGGTTCTCTTTTCCTGTATTCCTGCGGCAATAGATTAATCTGTACCATAAGCCCTGTGGTTGTCCTCGGCCGATAGGCCGTTGTCTTACTCGGGGCAATACTTAAGCGGCTATTGCATTACCGCTCTGCAGTTAACGCCTTGTTCTGGCCGCGAATGTATATCTTCCGCTCATCTCAACGCCAATCCTGCGGCGACGCCGTAAGAACCTTTCGATCCTTCCAGGAGTTTCGCGTCTATTCCGGAGGCGCTTTTATCTAAAAATGCGAGCGGATCCCAGGCGAAAGGCCGGACGCCGAAATATTCCTGAAACAGGTCTTCCAATCCGGCCAGGCCCGAACTGCCGCCCGAAATATAGATCTCGTCGACGCCCCTGCCGTTCTGGTTCTCGTAATAATTGAACGACAACTTCACTTCGTCGAGAAGATTATTGACTACGGGTTTCACCGCATCTACTATCGACTGCCGTTTGTCGTGAGGTGATTCCTTGATCTTATCGGATGCCGCATTGTCCACGCCCAGGACCTTTGATATAGCGGCGCTGAACTCATTGCCGCCTATTGCCAGGTCCCTGATAAAATATGCCGTGCCTTCCCGCACTATGGCCAGATTGGTGAACCTGGCGCCAATATTCAGGATCGCAAAACTCTTATCCGCGGCGGCATCCGCCTTGTTCCTGGAAAATGAGCCCGCCAGAGCCAGGCTGTCCACATCTACTGCCGCCACCGACAGGCCTGAAGCCTCCGCTGCCTTTATCCTGTCTTCGATCATATCTCTTTTAGCGGCTACCAGTATTAAATCTGTCTTGCTCCCGGCCTTGTCCGTACGCAGGACCTGAAAATCCACAACACACTCGCTTATATTAAAAGGTACGACCTTTTCCGCTTCGAACCTTACCGCGCTCTTCAGCTCATCGTCTTTCATCTTCGGCATCGTCACGAATCTCGCTACGACAAACGGACCCGAGACGGAGATATTGGCTTCTTTAGCCGAAAATTTCGATTCCTCGACCAACCGCGTAACCGTTTCTGCCATCTCTATGCGGGAAGCGCCTCTTACCTTCTTCATCCCTAAGGATATCAATGACGGCGAAATGCCGCCGGATACCTCGACCGCCTTGACGAACGAGCTGCCGATATCAAGCCCTACGATCTTTTTCGCGCTGGGGCCGTGTCCGGTCTTTCCGAAAGGAGTTTCCGCCATTATCGTGCCGCTTTATCGTTTGGGCGCTTCGCGCCGGGCTTATAATTAAACTCTATCGATACGAGCTTCTTCAACGACTCGGACATCGCCAGCAAATTTTTAGACTTCTTATCATACGGATTCACTTTAAGCGCCTCTTTGCAGCTTTCGATCTTATTATCCAATCCATCCATAAATTTTTTCTTGTCTTCAGGGCTTACGTTGGCCCAAGTTTTTACCATATTTACACCGACGTCATCTTCCGGATAATCCTGATATAAGGTTTGCAGGTCGGGAGGAATCCCTTTCTTTTCCAATGTCCGGTCCGTCCCTGTTCCGGCTTTGTGCCCATAAGCAGGAATGGCTGCGCCTGGAACCGTCTCTTCCGGCACTATGGCGCGCGCCGGGGCCTTCGTCTCTTTAGCGGAAGTGAAACGAAGCGTCCTGATAAAAAACACAGCCAATGCTATTAATATTATAAAGAGCGCTGTATTTATATACACAAGATTCCTGTCTTTCATATTATAAGGTCCTCAGTTCTGCTGCCATATCGGCTCGAATTCCGTAGCCTCGTTCTTAATCCTGAACAAAAGAGATATCCTGTTATAACCCGGGGGCAGTCCCAGGGGCCAGTTCGCCGGATCGGACCAATCGACGTCGCCTCTGTTAATGTCCCTGTTCAGAAGCCCGGGTATGGGTAATACGGTGTCTATGTCCACATCCCCTTTGGCAAAGATAGCGCCGTCTGTCCTGCCTCCAAATAATGCGTTGAAATCGCCGTTAGCGTATATGACAATATTGCCTCTAACGCCTCCGAACGCCCTTATGCCGCCGGTATTGACATCGCCATACGACACTATGGTCAGCGTATCGTCCAAGCCGTTCGTCGGCTGAACTACAGTGACATCCCCCGTAGCTATGATGGTGTGGCTCGAGTCGCCTCCCCACCATGCTGTATCGCTAAAAAGTATATCCACACTACCGTCAACAAATATTACAGGCGTACCCACGGGAACACTCCATGGATCGAATGTCTGGGAGCCTGTGTAATAATTTTCTTCGCCGGGCGTTATCCCAAGGTCAACCCCCAAAGAGTTATTAGCGGCATCGTCCAGATATGTTGTATAATAATATGTAAAAGCGTCTTTATCATTTATCACGCCGTCGCTGTTGACATCGTCCGCGCTGAATATCGTTTCCTGCCCCTCTGGGATATCCGCGACGGTTACGCTGCCGTCGCTGTTTATATCCGTTATGAGACTGCCGTCGTTATTGGTATCGTATGTATCCCCAAGCCAGAATGAGGGCGCGGAAAAACTCTGGTTCTCCAATGTCTCTCCCGATACCTGCACAAAATTATTTGTCGTAACCGTCGAACCGCTCGCCAGGGGCCCCTCTGCCCTTACCCATGACCTGAATCCCAGCAATTTCGCACCGGATAAGGACATCGGCCCTATACAGCCAAGCGGATAACCGCTGTTAAACGGCGAATCGAAACCATACCTCACTATGACCCTTGACTTACGGCCGTTAACGGTCCCCTCTGACACTATCCCGAATATATCAGTAGTAACTACATCGGCACTGGCGGTAAATGTCCCTACGGTCTGGCCTCCCGCGTTTCTCGTCTTCACAACGCTGTCTGCCGACGGCACGGCCAGAGGCCAGATAACAGTCTGGCCTTCTTTCGATTTCATCAGGGCATACATTATCTCAGCGCCTGATCTCGCGGCGTAACGCGCGGACATAAGATCATTAGCGATCTTCGTCTGCAGTATCTCGCCGGACCCCATGCTGACGACAACTCCCGCTATCAGGACGAGCATTACAAGAAACGCGACGACTATAACTATGACAAAACCTTTATTATGTTTCATATGATACTCTCTGTCAGCTCGCAACGTTCTTTAATGACACTATATCGCTGTACTCGGCTTTGATATGCTGTCCGCCCGGCCTTGTGCCGGCGATATCTTTCTCCACCGTTGCCGTGACTTTGATAAGATTACCGCACCCCAAATATTTCTCAAATTTCAGGTCCGACAATCCGATAGTGGCCATTATCTCATGGACAGTTCCGTCATTATCCATATAATACAGCGCGTTCAGCCCGGATGCGGCATCAATGCCAAGATAAAAAGACCTTTCGTTCGAACCATCCGGCTCAAGAGCGTAATTTATCCTCTGGAGCGAAGGGATATCCGGCTCGGCTATCGCGTTAGCTATACCGTTCCTCCTTTTAAATGTAACCGCGCCCACACTGAATGTCCCAACCGTATCATCCATACTGCCTTCCCGGATCGCCGAAAGGGCGATCCTCGCGATCCGCTGGGCTTCGATACGGGGCGACATCTCGTAAAACCAGGACCAGCTCATCACATATATCGACCATGCCGCCAGAAATATGAACATGGCGATAAAACTTGCCGTCAAAAGCTCTGTTAAAGTGAATGCGCGCCCGGTCCCGGCGTCAGGAAGACGTATGGTATGCGACATAGCAAACCGCCCTTTCGCTGCATGCCTGGCCGTTCATATCTTCATTCCATGTTACGACGAAGCCGACGATTTTAAAAGGAACCCCGATATATGTTATCTGCGTGCCATCGGCATTTTCCACATTATCCGGAAAATAAGGATCCGGAACCAGCGAGCCAACCAGGTCATCGGACGTATCGGCCGTACCCCGAGTATCTATCGTAACGGGTGTCGGATCTGCCGAGGATATCGTTTCGTAATAATCGGCTTCGCCTCCGATCCCGCCGTCATATCCCGCGCGCAATTCCTGTTCCATGTAACCGCTGATGACGTTCATCGCCGCAAGCCTGTGCCTCGCGCGCGAGGCCCCGAGGTTTGAGATGGTAAAAGCGCCGAGGACGCTTACCAAAAGCGTGCCCAGAAGCACTATACTGATAAGGCTTTCGACCAACGTGAGGCCTTTATTGCCGCGTAAAAAAAATGGCCGCAGTATCATGGCAGTGTATGCCCCTCGCTCTCTTTACTGCATCTCACTTGAGGTTTGTCTCCGACAGGATAGATGGTATATACACCCTTGGAAGGACAAGCCGGCTTGCCGCCGTCGATGTAGACATAGATCACTTCTTCCTGTTCGATCGAAGGCTGCGTACCGCTCTGGATAGTATTGTCCAGAGCCCACTGTTCAATGGCTCCGTCAATCTGTTTCAGGTTATTTATACAGGCATTCTTTGCAGCGGCCCTGCCTGTTTTGAGATAATTAGGGACAACGATTGCGAGGATGATTGCGATCACTAAGACCACTATCATCAATTCTACCAAAGTGTAGGACTTGCGGTGGAAGAAGATCATTATTATTATATATATTATTTCTTTTGATATAATTTATCATAATAGTGGTAAGTTGTCAAGCTATAGTGCTTATATATTGAGAAAAGGACCTACGAGGTGCGACGAGTTTAAGTGATCGCTCCTCGTAGGTCTATCATAGATCATTGGTTAACTACAATAAATAACCCCGCGCTTTCCTGCAAGGAGTTCCTTGCATGTAAAGCGCGGGGTCGCTTGTATCATTATGTGCTACAGCCAAACACGGACCTTATAATGTGTGGCCCGTTGTGCTATTCGGACATACCGGAGCAGCAGCCACTGTTGCAGGTGTGGCATACGCAGTAGTTCCGCATGTAGGCCATTTCTTCAGGTAATCAGGAACAACACCGATCGTAGCGCCGTCTGTATCCTTCACTACGGCATCCGTATCGTTCTTGCCCTGATCTATGGCCCACACCTGGATCGCTCCCTGTATCTGCTTCAGGTTGCCGATGCAGGCGTTCTTCAACGCAGTCTGCCTTGCTCTGACGAAGTTCGGAATGGCTATCGCCGCCAATAGACCGATAATTGCGACTACTATCATAATTTCAACAAGCGTAAAGCCTTTCCTGTTCATCTTTATCATCATATATATCACCTTCCTTTCTCCCAGGATTGGGTGCTTTTTTATGGTATAGGAAAGTATAAAACTTTCCTATTTTAATATATAATACCTATAAACCTACTTGCCTCCACCTCAACCTTTCTTTTATTAATATACCATACAATACAGCTATTGTCAAGACCATGGAACCCTACACTCCCATGACAGCGGTTATTTTGAATATCGGCAGGAACATACATATAACAATCGACCCTATAACAATACCCAAAAATGCTATTATAAGGGGCTCTATAAGGCTTGTCAGGGCGCTTACCGAAGAATCTACCTGTTCATCATAAAAATCGGCTATTTTTGACAGCATTTTCTCCAACTGACCTGATTGTTCGCCCACAAGGACCATCCTGGTAACCATAGGAGGAAATATCTTTGACCTTGCCAATGGCTGAGCTATACTTTCTCCTTCCTTAACACTCGTTCGAACATCATCTATGGCCTTTTCAACTACCTTATTTCCCGATGTTTTGCTGACTATTTCAAGCGACGCAAGTATTGGGACACCCGATTTTATAAGAGTAGCGAGAGTCCTGGTAAATTTGCTTATGGCAACCTTTCTGAACAGGATGCCAAAGATCGGCATTTTTAGCATAAATGAATCGAGCCGGAACCGCCCTTTTTCTGTTTTAAGGAACTTGTTAAGCATAAATCCGCCGGCAATCAATCCTATAAATATCACCGCCGCGAATTTCTGGAGCGCATCGCTGATACTGAGCAGGATACGGGTCGGCATTGGCAACTCTGCCCCAAATCCTTCAAATATGGTCCTGAATACAGGCACCACCTTCCATAGAAGAACGAAAGTAATACCAATAGCCATTAAACTGACTATAGCCGGATAGACAAGAGCTGATTTCACCTTCTTTTGAAGAGAGCTCGTCTTTTCCAGGTATTCCGCAAGTCGGTCGAGTATCTCGTCCAACATACCGCTCGATTCGCCGGCTTTTACCATATTCACAAACAGGGACGAGAAGATGTTTTTCTGCTTTGACATGGCGTCTGAAAGGCTGGCGCCCGCCTCCACGTCGCTTCGCACATTAACGACGATGGCGGCAAAGGCCTTGTTGTCCATCTGCTCACCGAGAATATCAAGCCCTCCTACAAGAGGTATGCCCGCATCCACCATAGTGGCAAGCTGCCGCGAGAATATCACTATATCATCCAATTTTACTTTCTTCTTGCCGCCGAGCAGGGAGGGAAATTTAAAACCGGAAACCTGTTCGCTGACCGAAACTATAATGACATCTTTTTTCCTGAGTATATCTATGACTTCCGCGCGGTTCTTTGCCTCAATGGTCCCGGTTACCGCATTCCCGCTATTGTCTTTTGCCGCATATTTGAACTTTCCCATCTCAATCCTCCGAAGTGACTCTCAAGACCTCTTCGAACGTCGTGACACCGTTCACAAAATTCTCTATGGCATTATCCCTCAGTGTCTTCATATGGAGCTCTTTTACGGCGTAATTTTTTATATCGTCACTGCCGCTCTTTTTCATTACCATATCGCGTATAGAATCATCAAGAAGGAGGGCTTCGAGAATACCTATCCTTCCATAATATCCCGTATCGCTGCATTTAGGGCAGCCCCTGCCCTTAAAAAATACCTTTCTGTCTTTTTTAACCACTTCATCGATATTAAAGCCTGCCCTTTCAAATACGTTCTTCGGGATCTCGACTTCCATTTTACAATTAGGGCATATCTTCCTCATGAGGCGCTGCGCCGACGACAAGACAAGGCTCGACGCGACAAGGAAAGGCTCGACTCCCATATCTATCAGGCGGGTTATCGCGCCCGCTGAATCGTTAGTGTGCAGGGTGCTGAGGATCAGCTGCCCGGTAAGCGAGGCCTTGATAGCGATATCCGCGGTCTCAAAATCCCTTATCTCTCCCACCATCACTATGTCCGGGCTCTGCCTCAATACGGACTTAAGGCCGTTTGCGAAAGTCAACCCTATCTCGGACCTTGCCTGTATCTGAGTAATGCCTTCCACCTCATACTCGACCGGATCCTCAAGAGTAATTATATTGCGTTCCGGCGTGTTAAGCTGCGTTACTATCGAATAGAGCGTCGTCGATTTTCCGCTGCCTGTAGGGCCGGTAACAAGTATCATACCGTACGGCCTTTCAAGCGCGGTCTTAAAGGTGCCAAGCGGGCCCGGCAGGAATCCGAGCTTATCCAGCCCGATGCTTAGGCTCGATTTGTCGAGCGCCCTTAAAACTATCTTTCCGCCGAACGCCACGGGAAGAACCGACACCCTGAAGTCTATCTCGTTCCCCAGAAAGTTTATCCGGAAACGTCCGTCCTGCGGCATCCTCGTCTCGGTGATGTCGAGCCTTGACAGGATCTTAAGGCGCGCCAGGACGGCGTTCTGGTTCTTCTTAGGCAGTGAAAATACATCGTGCAGGCTGCCGTCTATCCTGTATCGTATCCTCAGGTTCTTCTCGCACGGTTCGATATGTATATCGCTCGCGCGGCGTTTCAAGGCTTCATTCAATATCAGGCCCACCATCTTTACGATCGGCGCGCTTTTCGATTCTTCGGCTACCTCGCTTATATCGACCCTGTCTTCCTCTTCCACCTTCTCTATCTCTACGGCCTCCGAAGAGACCTCCTCCAGGAGCTTTGTTATCTCCTGCGCATGGCCCCCGTAATAGTTATGTATCCCCTGCATGATGTCGTTCTCTGTGGCTATCACAGGGTCTATCTGGAAATGGGTAAGCATCTTTATATCGTCTATCGCGAGTATATTAAGCGGGTCCGACATAGCTATCGTAAGGACGCCGCCGATCTTCGATACGGGTATTATCGAATACTGCCTGGCCATCTTCTCCGGGATCAGCGGGATAAGCGACTTATCTATCTTATATTTCGTCAGGTCTATAGGAGGCATGTTAAGCTGGCGGCTCATCACCACCATGAGGTCCTTTTCCGATACGAAACCGTTCCCGATCAATATCTTTCCAAGACTTCCTCCGGATTTTTTCTGTATCTCGAGGGCGCGGTCAAGATCCTTCTGCTTTACCATCTTACCGTTAACCAGAAGGTCTATGAGCTTATATCTGAATGATTCTATCATACCGTATCCAGGTCCTGTTCCCCGACTGTTACCCGAAGCACCTCGTCCAGGGTTGTCACGCCGTCGAGCGCGTTCTGCATCCCGTTCTCCCTGAGAGTCTTCATGCCTTCACGCCTGGCCTCTTCCCGTATCTTATATTCCTGGGCTTCTTCCAGTATAAGGACCTTTATTCTTGAAGTTACCGGCAAAACTTCAAGTAACGCCGTCCTTCCCTTATAACCCGTGCCCAGGCATTTATTGCACCCTTTGCCGCGATAGAACTTAACGCCCTTCTTATCAGTATCTATCTTAAGCTTTTCGGCCATATCTTTGCCGAGTTCGAAAGGCTCTTTGCAGCTCAGGCATATCTTGCGGACAAGCCTCTGCGCGCCTACCATTATTAAGGATGAGGTTATTAAGAACGGTTCGACGCCCATGTTAATAAGGCGGACTATGGAACCGGTAGCCGTCGTCGTATGCAGTGTGCTTAAGACCAGGTGGCCCGTCAAGGCCGACTTGATCGCTATATCGACAGTCTCGAAGTCCCTTATCTCCCCTATCATTATAACATTCGGGTCCTGGCGCAATATCGAGCGTAAGACACTCGCGAAAGTAAGCCCGATATCGGGTTTTGCGGCGACCTGATTTATGCCTTCGATTATATACTCCACAGGATCTTCGACAGTGACGATATTCTTTTCGGGAGAATTCACATGCTGCATTACCGAATAAAGGGTGGTGGTCTTGCCGCATCCGGTCGGCCCGCATATCAGGATCATACCGTGCGGCTTTGAATCGGCTTTCTTTATCTCCTCCAGGGACCGGGTGTCAAATCCCAGCTTCTCTATATCAAGGGTAGCCTGGGACTTGTCCAGGATCCTCAACGCGACTTTTTCCCCGCGGCTGGACGGAAGAACCGAGACCCTGAAGTCCACTTCCCTGCCGCTCAACTTTACCTTAAACCTTCCGTCTTGAGGCAGTCGTCTTTCCGCTATGTCCAGGTCCGACATTACCTTTATCCTGGATATTATGGCGTTCTGGAATGCCTTCGGCGACCGCTTGCCTTCGCGCCATATGCCGTCAACGCGGTATCTTATACGGACCTCGGTGTCGAGAGGCTCGATAAGTATATCGCTGGAACGCATTGAAACGCCTTCCGCGAGAAGCATATTGGTGATCTTGACCACAGGCGCATCCTGGGTCATCCTCAATATGTCTGTGGAACTCTGCGATTCTTCGCCGGAGAGATTATCAATAAGCTTCAGGTCATCGATATCGCCCACTATCTTCTCTATCGCCGCATAAGCATCCTCGTCATAATAATGGCCGAGCGCCTCCCTGATATCCTTTTCATACGCGATGACCGGGCTTATTTTATATCCCGTGAGCGTCTTTATATCGTCTATCGCGAATATATTAAGAGGATCAGCCATGGCTATCATCAAGGTGTCTCCGATCTTCGATATCGGCAGGATCATGTAATTTCTCGCTGTCTTTCTCGGCACCAATTTTATGACAGCGGGATCTATCTTATAGCGTGAGAGGTTTATAGGAGGTATGCCGAGCCCCTGGCTAAGTGTAACCATCAGGTCGCTTTTCGATACAAGGCCCAGGCTGATAAGTATATCGCTTAAAGACCCGCCCTTTTCCTTCTGGAATGAAATGGCCTTTTCGAGATCGGCAGGTTTAATGAGCTTCTTATCGACCAGTAATTTCGCAAGTTTCTCTTTTAATTCTGTAGCCATATTTATCCGGTCCTATGATCGCGCAAAACCGCGTCTCAATGGCGGTTATAGTTCTTGCTTATCGCGTTAGTCACGTCGGTCATCGTGCTCACGAAGACCTGGACCTTGCACTTCGTAAGCATCTCTATATCCTCAACTGCCTGGAAATTCAGCGGATTCGACATCGCTATCGTAAGGAGGTCGCCTATTTTATCTATAGCTATAAGGTTATATTGTTTAGCGACGTGCTCGGGTATCATCTTGACGGCTTCGCTATTCACCTCATAAAATTCCAGAGGAAGATAGGGGAAACCGTATTGGACGGTCAGGGCCTGCGCTATCTCCTCTTCCTTGGCGAAACCCATCGCGACCATTATCTGGCCTATCAGGCCGCCCTTCTCCTCCTGAACCTTCAAGGCCTTAGCCAATTGCGACTCGTTTATCACGCCTCTTTCCAGTAGAAGTTCACCCAATTGTTTCGAGACAATACGTCTTATTGGAGACATCGGAAACCTTTACTATCACGCCTACTTTTTAAATATCCTCTTAAGATCATCGACATCAGTGGATCTCTCAAGTGCCTCTTCGTAAGATATAAGCTTCTTCTGGTATAGTTCATAAAGGGCCTGGTTCATTGTCCTCATGCCCTCTTTCTGCGAGGTCTGCATGACGGAATATATCTGATGGATCTTAGACTCCCTGATCATGCTGCGTACAGCGGCCGTGATCAATAAAATCTCTACAGCCAGGACGCGGCCGTGGCCTCCGACCTTCGGCAGCAACTGCTGGGCCATAACGCCTATAAGGACAAATGAAAGCTGCGTCCTTATCTGGGCCTGCTGATAAGCGGGAAAGACGTCTATGAGCCTGTTTATCGTCTGGACGCAATCCGATGTATGGAGCGTGGCAAAAACGAGGTGGCCTGTCTCTGCGATTATAAGCGCGGATTCTATCGTCTCGAGATCCCTTAATTCCCCTATTAATATTACATCGGGATCCTGGCGCAGGACATGTTTAAGGGCCCCGGTAAATGAATAGGTGTCGCTTCCAAGCTCGCGCTGGTTGACAATGGCCTTTTTATTCCTGTGAAGATACTCTATAGGGTCTTCGACTGTTACAATGTGACACGGCCTTGCGGCGTTTATCGAATCTATCATCGATGCCAGGCTCGTCGATTTTCCGCTTCCGGTAGCGCCTGTGACAAGCACGAGCCCTTTCGGACGGTTACATAAGTCCTTCACGACATCGATAGGCAGGCCGCATTCTTCTAACGGCCATATGTCGTGCGGTATCACCCTTATCGAGCACGCGATAGAGTCCCTCTGCTTGAAGACATTCACCCTGAACCGGCCCAGGCCGGATACTCCGAAAGCCAGATCAAGCTCCAATTCGCGCTCGAACTTCTCTTTCTGCGCGTCGTTCAGCAACTTATAGGTCAGCTCTTTCGATTCCACCGGGGTGAGGATACCTCCTTCAACCGGGATGAGTTTTTCGTCTACGCGTATAACGACCGGCGCTCCCGCGGTAATATGGATATCCGAAGCGCCTTTCTCTACCATCATCTTCAATAGCTTATTCATGTCGTGAGGCATCTATCGTTCTCCTCTCAAAAAAATTTTAATTTTAAGCGAAGACCCTGTTCTTCCCGGCCGTCTTCGCCTCTTTGAGTAAATTCATGGCCTTTTTATATAATTCGTCTCCGGTCGCCCCGTCGATCGGGTTTTCGCTGACACCGCATGAAACGGTAAGCGCGGCCTTACCTACTCTTACGAGATTCGCGGCTTCTATCCTTTTCCTAAGGTCTTCGGCGATATCGGTCGCCTCTTTCTTGTTCTTCTCCGGCATGAGGACAGCGAATTCATCCACGCCGACCCTCGCCGCCTTGCCTACCGGCGGGATATTGTCCTTTATCAGCTTGGCCATCTTATTCAGAGCCTCTTCTGCGGCCAGCTCACCGTGCGTCTCCCTGAAGTTCTTGAAATTGTCGATATTAAATACGATGAACGCGCAAGGCCTCTGATAGAATATCGAGCGCTTTATCTCTTCCTCGAGCCGTGTGACGATAAAATTCTTATTATAAAGGTCTGTCAAATCGTCTTTTATCGAAAGCTCTTCGGTCTTCCTGTTCAATATGTCGCTCTCGATAGCTATCGTTATCTGTTTTGCGAATACCTTGATCATCTCTATATCGTCGTTCTTGAATTTGAAATCATCGGCCCTGCTGCCGACGATAAAAAGCCCCAGGTTATTTCGTCCGGAAAACAAAGGGACGGCTATGATATTCTTTAATCCGTATCCGGCCTTCAACTCTTCCACCTCTTTCGACGGCTTCATCCCTTTATCCAGGACAAAAATAGCGCGTTCCTGCACGGCCCTTTCCAGGACACTGCGGCCGGTCTTCCTGATCACCAGGTTATCGAGGCTCTCCTTATCGAGGTTGTAAGAGGTCTTTACCGAAAAATCCCCATTCCCCGCCTTGGGCATGTACAGCGCGCCGAAACCTGTATCGAATACCAGCGAGGACTTTTCCGTTATCATCTCCAGCAGCGGGTCGAGCTGTATGGAGCCTGCCGAGATCATGTCCCCGACCTGCAGGAGGCTCGACAATGCCAGGACCTTTTTGTTTATGTCTACATTTATCTCCCGCATCCTCTGTCCGTAATTCTTCAGTTCATCCAGGTTCGATCTTATCTTCTGGGTCATGGTGTTTATCGAATATGCCAGGTTGCCTATTTCGTCTTCGCTCGACACAGACAGTTTCCTGTCATATTCGCCGTTGGCCATTATCTTGGCCTCGATAGCCATATCAATTACGGGATCCACCAGCCCCTTAGCCAGGGCAAGGCCCAGAATAGCTATTATTATCGAAGAGACCAGCACGACACTTATGGTAGATATTCCGTCGAGATTCGGAAAAACATAAGTCGAGATAATATACATCGAAGCGAGGAGAGGTATGATAGACATCAGGCTGAAGGCGAGAAGAAGTTTGTATCTCAAACCCTTGTGGACTATGGTTAAACGCTTGAAGATATTCATAATATCCTCCTAAATGAGATTATATCCCTAATATATTAATTTTATGGAAAGTATACTATATATATGGCAGTTTGTCAAACAGGGGGCGCTTCAAGATGTTATGATGATAAAATCCCAGGGCAATATTTCATCGGAAAGCCGGGCCCTGCCGGCATAGAACGAGTGGTCGACGCCTGCCTTCTCGAACGCCGCCATCCAGAGATCGAAATTGAACCTGTCTTTCCATCCGTCAAAACGCGCGCCGGACTTCCAGGCCTCATACACAACAGCGGCAAGAGCCCTGTCCCCTCTCGAAAAGACAGCTTCAAGATAACTCATCTTGACGGAATGAAAATCCATTTCGACCATCTTTGACCTCATCGACTTCCGCAATAAGTCGATCTTTTTATTCAGGATAGCGGCGCTGTCCATGGGCTCTCTCTGAAAAGGCGTGTGCGGCTTCGGGACGAAGGCATTTATGCTGGCGGTGATGTGGGCGGACTTTCCGTCAACCTCCCTCTTAAGGTCGGAGATCTTGTATATCATCTCAGATATCGAGAGCAGGTCTTTCTCGGTTTCGCCCGGCAGTCCTATCATAAAATATAGTTTTACGTGCCGCCACCCGGCCTTATAAGATTCCAGCGCGGCGTGAAACAGTTTTTCTATGTCGATACCTTTATTAAGCGACTTCCTCAATTCGGGAGTTCCGGCCTCCGGCGCGAACGTAAGGCCCGCCTTCTTAACATTCGATATCAGGAGCGGCAGGTTTTTAAGCGCATCCTCTATCCTGAGCGACGGCACGGATATGGACACGGACCGAGGGCCGAACTCTTCGTTAAGGCGCGCCATGATCTCCGGCAGGCGGGAATGGTCGACGCTGGAAAGAGAGAGAAGAGATATCTCGTCGTAGCCCGTCCGGGCGTAAGATTCCCGGGCAAGCTCCAGGATCTTCCCTACCGACCTTTCGCGGCAGGGCCTGTACGTAACCGTAGCCTGGCAGAATTTACACCCGTGTTTGCATCCGCGCATTATTTCAATTATCAGCCTGTCGTGGATTATCTGGATATTCGGGACTATCTGCTTGACCGGATAATACGCGTCATCTAGATTTCCGACAAATCGTTTTATTATCTTTGCCGGAGCGTCTTTCTCGATAATGGAAAATTTCTTCGGCGTTCCGTCTTCATTATATTCTGTATTATAAAATGACGGAACATAAATACCTTTTATTTTGGAAAGGCGCGTCAATAATTCTTTTCTCGACTCTCCGGCCTTGTACGCATCCACGATCTCCGAGATGACCTCTTCCCCGTCGCCGATAACGAATGCGTCGATAAATTCCGCTATCGGCTCGGGGTTGTAACAGGAAGGGCCGCCCGCTATGATCAGCGGATCCTCATCCGTCCGTTCCGGCGCCCTCAGCGGGATCCGCCCAAGGTCCAGCATGTTCAGCACATTGGTATATCCGAGTTCATAGGTAACGCTGAACCCTATTATGTCAAAATCTTTAATGGGCCTTCTCGTCTCAAGACTAAAGAGGTCGAGATTATTTTTTCTTAAAACATCTTCGAAATCGCCCCATGGAGAAAAAACTCTTTCGCAAAGGCAGTCATCCCGGTCATTCAGTATCCCGTATAATATCTTTGTCCCGAGATAACTCATCCCCACTTCATAGAGGTCGGGAAACGCGAGGAGCACCTTAACCTTATCGTCCGTCCACTCCTTCCGGACAGAGTTCCACTCCCCTCCGCAATACCTCCCGGGCTTCTGCACCGTCAGCAATAATTCTTCAAGATTCATCTTTTCAACTCCATTAAGCCTCGCCTAAACCTAAGCACTGAAAATATTTCCCATTAATTTTTCGGGTCCCCGCCTGCCAGCGAGAGACTGCTTCAGGCGGGCAGGCTGCCGCGGCTTGGACTTTTTCTTTTAAAGGGCTCGTATGGGTTTACAAACTGTAGTCGTAGGGGAGGTTTAAACCTCCCCTACGACATAAGCGCGTATCTATATGCCCGAACTATTCTCTTCTGTATTCGGGACACCCCATCCCTGCCCGCCAGACTTAGCTTGCTGCGATCAGGCGGGCATACTTCGCCCTTTATCGAGAAAAAGTCTGGAAGGAGCGTCACCCGTAAAAAATTCCCACCCCACTTCCTTTTGCCGGCCAGGTTCGCTTTTCGCTCACCTGGCCGTCCTCCAACCTGCTTCCCACAAAGACCTAATATTATTCCCGCCCGGAAACATACGCGGGGCGGGATCCCGCCTCGCGTTAGATTCTAGGCGGGACAATGTGCTCACATAACGTCGGCTTAGGTTTTTAGCACTAAATTAACGTCCTTATAGGTCATCCCTACGAGATCATATTTCAATTATTGCCTATAGTCTTTTGCTCAATGTTTTCTGCTTGAGTAAAATATTTTGATAAATTTGCAGTAAAAAATCTATTATTTTTTTGAAATATCTTTTTGAATTCGCTCTCTTTATCCTTTTTATAATATTTTCTGAATCCATTTGCGAGAGAATGGGCCATCTTCACGCAATATTCTGAATCATCTGCTTCTGAGATACTAACTACTAGCGCTTCTTCGCCCTTAAAATAAGGGGCGTTTGCATACCTGTTAACAGCTTTTGATACCCCCCGCAGTCTTTCATCTATCCACCTTCTCGCTTGCTCCTCAATTATTTCACGTTCTCTAATTTTTAATGAATATCTGTCGTATTTTATAAAAATATTATTTATTCTTTCTTTACAAGACACAATATCAAATATTGAATGTACAAGCGTCAAGCCATACGAAACTAGCCATACATAATTATTTAAGGATGATATTTCTTTATTATTAAGCAAACTACTATTTTTTCGAGCCTCATATGCCTTGATAATAATATCACGGATTTTAGAATCGCTAAAATTATAATATACGACATTAGCATACAATCTATGTCTCGTTAATATATCATTTAACATAATAAGATCATTATAAGAAGCTCCGCTTTTTCGTTCACAAAATTTATATTGTTCTTTTTCTAATAACTCAACGTTTCCCCCGAGGTGACTTATTACAGCAAAACAAAAACAATTATCCTCTTGCTCTAACTCCTTATATCCTGATTCATCACTAAAACAATATAGAGGATTACCTACGATCGCATCATTCATTATTATTCACCATATCTTAATTGTACACCGTCTTTACTAAAATATTTAACCAGTTATTTGGATAAATAATATCTATTACTAAGAAAGCATCAAGTTCGCGCTGCTTCTATATGAAAATTTTTACGGGTGATGCTCCTTCCAGACTTTTTCTCGATAAGGGCGAAGTTTGGGATGGGGCAGTACAGATACGCGCACAGAATATACCTTAATGTCATGACTTCAGTGTCAAGTTAGACCGTTATCTACACCTTTTAGTATAAAGAAATAGGGAGATTGTAAACCCCAAACGAGCCCTTTAAAAGAAAAAGTCGAAGGAGCAGCAGGACCCGTAAAAATTTGATTCCACATAGGCAACTGCCCGCAAGTTCCACGCGGACTGAGATGCGAAAAATTAAAACGTCGAGCGGCGCATGCCGACGTTCAGCAAGAGCCCGATCGCGATGAGCGTAGTGATGAGGCTCGATCCGCCGTAACTCACCAGAGGAAGCGGTATGCCGACGACAGGCATAAGCCCTATCGTCATCGATATATTTATTATCACCTGAAGCGATAACATCACGCCGATGCCGGTAGCTATCGCCTTCCCGTACATATCGTTTGTGAGCGCGGCTATATTGAACGCGCGTTTTACGATGATAAAATACAATAGGATCAGCAGCACGGCTCCTAAAAATCCCCACTCTTCGCCGATCACCGAAAATATGAAATCGGTATGCCTTTCGGGTAGAAAATTCAACTGGTTTTGAGTGCCGTTCATCCATCCCTTTCCAAAGAATCCCCCCGAACCTACAGCTATCTTCGACTGAATAATAGTATATCCTGCCCCTAAAGGATCTATATTAGGATTAAGGAATACCAGGAGTCTCTGCCTCTGGTATTCGCGTAAGCCGTGCCAGAAGAAAGGAAGCCCGGCAAGGCCCAACATGATCATGCCTGCCACATATTTTAAATTAACTCCGCTTACGGCCAGTATAGAGAAAAAAACAGGGATCAACAGAAGCGCGGTCCCAAGGTCCGGTTGGAGAAGGACGAGAACGAACGGCACGGCCAGCAATACAGAAGGGCCGACGATCCCCGTAAAACCGCTCATGGAATTTTTTCTGGTGCCCGCGTAATTCGATAGAGCGAGGATAACGCTTAACTTCATGAACTCAGACGGCTGGAACGCAAACCCGCCGATGGAGATCCATCGCTGGGCGCCAAGCCTGGCGTGTCCTAATACAAGCACCAGCACCAGCAGTATAATATTTATCCCGTAAAATATATATGACAGGTCGATAAATTTCTGGTATGAGACAGATACGCATATTATTAAAAAGACGATCCCGATGATCACGAAATTGGCTTGCCGGAACAGATAGCTTTCGGCGAACGGTAGCGCCTTCGCCTGCGTAGCGCTGAATACGGACAATAGGCCTATTATCAAGATAAGGAACGTTACGGTAATGAGCGTCTTGTCAAGGTCCTTAAAGATCCTCATTTACAGATACCCCTTCTTTTTCGCTTCCTCGAATATTCCGTGCGCGATCGCGGCAGGCTCTATTCCGCCCTTGCCCCCATGTTCGAGAAATACTACTACACAGATCCTGGGATCGTCGTACGGCGCGAATCCGGCAAACCAGGCATGCGTCTTTCCCAGAGGATTCTCTGCCGTGCCGGTCTTGCCCGCGGCGACCACACCCTCTGCCCTTGCGCGCTTGGCCGTCCCGTTCGGGTCATTTATGACATCGAACATCCCTTCCCTTATGCGCTGGATCGTCGAGGTCCTAAGGCCTATCTTCTTCTTTTTCTCGGAGCGCATCTCATCTCCGTTTATCTTTTTCACTATATACGGCCTGACGAGACTGCCGCCATTCGCAATAACAGAGGTCATGCAGAGCACCTGTATGGGCGTTACCATAAGATAGCCCTGGCCGATCGCGTAGTTCACCGTCTCACCTTCATACCATGCGCCTTTCCCCGCGGAGCGTTTCCATGCTTTTCCGGGGACCAGCCCTTTCACCTCGTCCGGCAGGTCTATGCCCGTAAGCGCGCCGTATCCGAAAAGCCTGGCATACGACTCCATGGCGTCGACTCCCGCCGCTCTTCCCGCGCTGTAGAAAAAGAAGTTGCAGGAATTCATTATACCCTTACGCAAGTTCTGCGGCCCGTGCCCCGTCTCTTTCCAGCAATTGAACCTCGCGGAACCCAGCTTATAATACCCCGGGCAGGTAAAGATAGTATCCGGAGATATCTTTCTCGTTTCAAGGGCGGCGGCCGCGGTCACTATCTTGAATACTGAGCCGGGTGGATACAATCCCGATATCGCCCTGTTTGACATGGGTCTTCCCGCCTTGTTCGTGAATAAAAATTCCCTCCGGCCGGATGTATTCGGTTTCACGAAGATGTTCGGATCGAACGGCGGATGGCTGGCGAGAGCAAGCACCTCGCCGCTCCTTGGATCCATGACTATGACCGCGCCCCTATGCTCTCCCAACAATCTGTCGCACGTAGACTGCAGGTCGGCATCTATGGTCAGATACAGGTCTTTCCCGACGGAGGGTTCTTTCAAACCAAGCACCCGTGTCTGACGACCCTTACTGTCGACCTCTATCTGCGTGCCGCCGTCAACCCCCTTCAGGTAAGATTCATAATATTTCTCGAGACCGGAGCGGCCCATAAGGTCTCCCATGCGGTAACCGTACTCCCTTAAGCCCTCTAATTCCTCTTCGGCAACCTCTCCTAAATAACCGAATATGTGGCTGCCGTCTTTGCCGAGCCTGTAATCGCGCTTGGACTTTGTCTCGACCACGAGTCCGCCTATATTAAAGCTTGCCTCTTCGAGCATGACGGCTTTGTCCTTGTCCACATCTTCCGCTATCGTCACCGCGGTGTAAGGCCCGAGGCTCGCCTTTTCCAGGGAATTGATTATTTCGATGCCGGACATCCCTAGCGTCTCTTTCAATACGCGGACGAGCTTTGCCCTGTCGCTCAACTCGCGGTAGATTACAGCCGCGTCAAACGAGAGCCGGTTCGACACAAGCGGTATCCCGTTCCTGTCGAATATTATGCCCCTTGGCCCGTCTATGGGTATTATGCGTATGGAGTTATTCTTGGAAAGCTTCGTATAGTATGGACACCTGATTATCTGCGTGTAAAATAGGCCGACCGCCAGCATAATGAAAAAAGCGGAAATTGCGGAAGTCAATATCCTGTCTCTCATAACAGCTCTTCGATCTCCCTCGGGTCATACATGGCGATGAATCTCGAAAATATGGGAACTGCCACAAGGCTTGTGTAGATACCGGCGGGTATTATAGAAGTGAAGAGGTACTCCGAAAAACGAAGGTCGAGCCATTTTGAAAATACTGAGACGAGGACATAATGCATTGTCATGGAAAATATGGTAAAAAATAATACAAGCAAGCCCTGAGTCCTCTTCGATTCCCTGAAAAAATTAGTACTAAGCATGCCGGCCAAAAGGCCGGTGAGCGCGAATACGAAAGTATTTATCCCGAAGAAGTCCAGGCTGTAAAGGTCTTTCATTAAACCAGCGGCTATACCGCTCTCGAGGCCCATGCCCGCTCCTGCGAAGAGGCCGAAGAAAATGACGCATGCCAGCATTATGTCCGGCTTTGCGCCGAATATCTTCACATAGTCCAGGACGGTGAGGTGGATGAACAACGCTATCAGCAATATAACATAGACGTATATCCTGTTTATTTTATACACAATACCTCTTCTAATTTCGAAAGGTCGTCCGTCGTCCTGACGATCGCCGTCTTATAAAGCCTGCCGGGTTCCTTACTTATGCCCGTTACTTCGCCGACAAGTATGTCTTTAGGGAATATAGGGCCGAATCCGGCCGTTATTATCTTATCGCCCTTGGCTACATCGGAATCAAGAGCGATGTATATCATCTTGCACATGCCGTCCGGCCTGCCGACCAGTATGCCGCCCTGCCTGTTCTTCTGTATCAATACACCGACCTTGGAATTCGGGTCTGTTATCAGCAGGATCCTGCTCGAACGCCTGCCCGCCTCGACCACCCTGCCGACCAACCCTTTAACCGACAGGACAGCCCTGTCCTGCCTGATGCCGTTAGAGAGCCCTTTATCGATTATGATCGAGTTCGACCAGTTGGCGGGATCCCTGCCGATAACCTGGGCGGGAATAGTCGTATGCGGAACGGCCTTCCTGAAATTTATAAAAGATTTAAGCCTCTCATTCTCGTCGTATACCATCTTTGCCTCTTCCAGCTTCCTGGACAGCAGGCTGATCTTATCGCGGAGGATGCCGTTCTCTTCCCGTAAACAGGCGAACGGTACGATCCTTTTGAACGCGGAAAAAAATCCATGGGAATATTTCAGGGGTCTTGAAACGGCATCTGTCACTTTAATACGCGCGGGGCTTATTATATTCTTGGAATTCGCTATCAGGAGTACCAGCAGGACGGCTATTAGCGCAAATTTCAGGATGTTGTTTTTTGAGGTGTGCACATCTTAATTTTAGCTATCAGCTATCAGCTAAAAGCTATTACCTTTCGAGCCTGGGTGTAACGGTCACCTTCTTCAGATATTTTATCTCGCTCAATACCTTGCCTGTGCCGAGAGCTACCGCGGTCATCGGGTCTTCCGACAGGTGGACGGGGAGCCCCGTCTCTTCCGAAATAAGCTTATCTATGCCCCTCAAGAGAGAGCCTCCTCCCGCGAGGACTATGCCCTTCTCTATAAGATCCGACGAAAGTTCGGGCGGCGTGCGTTCAAGAGTTATCCTTACGGCTTCAAGTATCTGCGCTATAGGCTCTGCCATCGCCTCTCTTATCTCTTCGCTGGTTATAGTGACCGTCTTCGGCAATCCCGCGACAAGGTCGCGTCCCTTGACCTCAAGTTTAAGCTCTTCTTCCAGCGGATATACTGAGCCTATCTTTATCTTTATGTCTTCTGCGGTCCTCTCACCAATCATGAGGTTATAATTCTTTTTCATGTAATTTATGATCGCCTCGTCCAGTTCGTCCCCGCCGACCCTCACAGATTTGGAGAAAACAACGCCGGCCAGGGATATGACGGCCATTTCGGTCGTCCCGCCGCCTATATCTATTATCATATTACCGGACGGGTCCTGTATCGGCAAGCCTACGCCTATAGCCGCGGCCATCGGCTCTTCTATCATGAAGACTTCTCTTGCGCCCGCATGCAGGGCCGAATCCTTCACCGCCCTCTTTTCCACCTCTGTTATGCCGGAAGGGATCGCTATAACTATCCTTGGACGGACGAGAGGTTTCGCCTTATTAACTTTTTTTATAAAATACCGCAGCATCGCCTCTGATATTTCAAAATCCGTTATTACGCCGTGCCGCATAGGCCTGATCGCGACTATGTTGCCCGGCGTGCGGCCGAGCATCCTCTTGGCCTCTTCGCCGACGGCAAGGACGTTCGTAGTGCCGGCCTGGACCGCGACGACTGAAGGCTCGCATAAAACGATACCCTGGTTTTTTAGATAAACCAGGGTCGTAGCTGTGCCAAGATCGATGCCCATGTCGTTAGCAAACAGGCCAAGAACCTCATTATATAATTTCGACGCTGTGCTTATAATATTCTTTATATTCATATTATCTCTCTGTTAGGCGATATTAACAAAAAAACAACATATTGTCAAATAGAAACTGCGCCCTATTTTTTTATCTTCTCCAGCATCCCGAAGAAATCCGGAAAGGATTTACTGACGCATGCGGTATCATCGATAACGCTTGAGCCCTTGGCGGCCAGCGCGGCTATTGCCATTGCCATGCAGGTCCTGTGGTCCCCGAAACTGCGTAGTCCCGCGCCTTTAAGCTCTTCAACGCCGTCAATGACGACGTCGGTCCCTTCGACCGTTATCCTCGCGCCCATAGCCCTGAGGTTCTCCGTCATAGACTTTATCCTGTCGGTCTCTTTGACCCTCAATTCGCCGGCGCCTTTTACAACTGTCCTACCGCTTGAGAGAGACGCAAGCACGAATATTACAGGGAGTTCATCTATGATGCCGGGTATTGTTTCTTCTTCTATTATTATGCCTCTGGTCCGGCTATACTCTGCCTCAATGTCTCCCACGGGCTCGAAAGATCCTTTCTTATCAGATATCACGACCTTTGCGTCCATCTTTTCCAATATATCGAGTATCCCCGCCCTGGCAGGGTTTACGTTTACATTAAGTATCTTGACTCTTGAACCTTTTAACAGCATCGCGCCGGCTATAAAAAAGCTGGCGCTCGAGATATCGCCGGGGATCTCCAGAAACTTTCCGCTGAGGGCATGTCCGCCTTCCAGCGAAACATTGGTTCCTTCGGTTTTAACAACCGCGCCGAAATATTTCAACATTCTTTCGGTATGGTCCCGGGATGCGAACTTCTCGCTCACCGTAGTTACACCGTCGGCGTAAAGCGCGGCTAAAAGAATGGCGGATTTAATCTGCGCGCTCGGCACAGGAAGAAGATAGTCGACAGGCATTACGACGCCGCCCCTTATCGTCAGCGGCGCATACCCTCCGGGGCCGGTCTTTATGTTCACCCCCATCATCGATAGAGGCTCGACGACCCTGCCCATAGGCCTCTTCGATAACGACGGATCGCCTTTAAGAACGGTATCGAAATCCTGCCCTGCCAGTATCCCGGCAAGAAGTCTCATGGTCGTCCCGGACTCACCGACATCTATAGGCCCTCTGGGCTTCTTCAGCCCTTTCAGGCCTTTTCCTTCTATCGTCGTTCGGCCGCCTTCTTTCGATATGGCTATCCCCATATCTTTGAACGCCCTGATAGTGTAGTTGCAATCGTCGCAATCCAAAAGGCCTTTTATCTCTGTCGTGCCGACGGCTATCGAACCGAGCATAACCGCCCTGTGCGATATGGATTTATCTCCGGGCATCTCTATGCTGCCCGATAGTTTTTGTACGGGTTCTATCTTCATTTATTCCCCGCTGTATCTACGCCGTAATTAAGCGATTCTATGATCAAACCGACTTTGGCGATTAAGTGATTAAGTCTTACTTAATCACTTAATAACTTAATCGCTTAATCACTTACATGTTGCCATACTGATAATATCACAAATGCCCCCTTGATATCAATTCCTTCATATCGTCGGGCAACTCGCTGGTGAATTCCATATGTTTCGATGTAGCGGGATGAGTGAAGCCGAGAGTCTTGGCGTGCAGCGCCGGGCGGAAAAGCTTTCCTTTGGTCCCGTACTTCTCGTCGCCCAATATAGGGTGGCCTATGTATGCCATATGCACTCTTATCTGGTGTGTTCGGCCTGTGCCTAGAGTGACTTCCATCACGGTGAAATCCTCGAATCTTTTCAGGACCTTGTACCTGGTTATCGCTTCCCTGCTGTCCACAAAATTGACCGCCATCTTCTTCCAGTCCCTCGGGCTCCTCCCTATCGGAAGCTCTATGATATCGTTATCCAGCTGGACGACGCCTTTGACAAGCGCTATATATACCCTGCTTGCCGCCTTGGCCTTGAACTGCTTCGACAGGCTCCTATGCGCGCGGTCGTTCTTTGCCACTACCAGTAGCCCCGAAACATCCTTGTCTATCCTGTGAACTATCCCCGGCCTGAAAGCTCCGCCCTCCCCTGAAAGATTTTTACAATAGCCGAGGAGGGCATTGACGAGCGTGCCGCTGTAATTGCCGGGCGCGGGATGGACTACAAGGCCTGAGGGCTTATTCACGACGAGGAGGTCTTCGTCTTCATAAACGATGTCAATGGGTATGTCTTCGGCCGATATCAGGGAGACTTTCTGCTCGGGTATTGTAATTTCTATAGATTGGCCGGCCTTCATCTTGAAGTGGCTTTTTGCGCTCTCTCCGTCGAGCAGGACATGCCCTCCCGCAATAAGCTTCTGCAGGAAGGCCCGTGAAAACGTTTTGGGAAGTTTCTCTACAAGAAACTTATCCATCCGTTTCCCTTTGTCTTCCAAATTTACTTTGAGGCTGATCTCTTCTTCTGCCACTCTATCCCCTTATATATGAACAAAAGGAGTGATAACGCGAATATAAGAACACTTATGCCCTGTGATATGGTGAGCCCAAATACTATCCTGGGATTATCGCCGCGGTAAAATTCCATGGCAAATCTCTTCGCGGAATAAAGAAGACAATAGGCAAGGAATATCTCTCCCGTAAGGTGTTTTGTATCCTGCCATAACCTTAGAACGACGAAGATGAGAAACAAGACGAGCGCTGAATAGAGTTGCGACGGTTGCCGTAAAGCAACCTCAGCGGGAAAACATATGGCGAAAGGATTGGCCGCGGATGTTATCGCCCCGTAACAACAGCCGTTCAGGAAACATCCTATCCTCCCGAATGATTGCGCAAGGGCAAGGTACGGAGCTAACAGGTCTGCGACCGCCCAGAAATCCAGCGACTTTCGCGCAATATACACAATCAAGGCAGCAAGCGAAGCGATAAACCCGCCGTACCAGACCAGGCCGCCCTTTGACAGGTTGAGCATCTCTAACGGATCGGCCATGTAGTATTTATAGTTCAGTAATATGTAAAATACGCGCGCTCCGATTATGCCGGACACCAGTATCAGGATGGCAAGGTCCATCACCTTGTCCCTATCGATCCCGAAGCTGGGGGCGCGTCTGTAGACAAGTAAAGCGGCCAGGCCGAAACCTAGAGCAACCATAACGCCGTAGGAGTAGATAGTGATTGAGCCGAATTGCAGGATAATGGGATGCATGAGAAGTTAGACGACCTTACCTTTAGTCTTATGAGTAAACAGCTTTATCATCAATATCGCCGCCCCTATAGTTATAGCGGAATCAGCGATGTTAAAGACCGGCCAGATCCTGAAATCGAGAAAATCTGTTACGTGGCCGTACCATGCCCTGTCGACCAGGTTCCCAGCGGCGCCGCCGAGGATGAGCCCCAGCGCAAGAGATAATAATGCGTCCATGGACCGGTTTTTTATTGTATACACTACGATGAATACGATAACGACGATAGAAAATACGGCAAATAACGCGGCCTGCCCCTTAAACAGGCCGAAAGCTGTGCCGTCATTCAAGACAAGGGTAAAATGGAAGATCCCGGGCAATACTTTGACTGACTGGCCCTCTGCCAGATATGTCAGCGCTATAAATTTAGCCAGCCTGTCTAACGCCAATATGGCTAAGGCCGTCAAAAATGTCATTTGCCCTCATTGGATTTTTTACACTCTATGCATAATTCGGTATAAGGCAGGGCCTTCAAGCGCTTTTTCGCTATGGGCTTGTTGCATTGAAGGCAGTTCCCGTAAGTCCCGTCTTTTACGCGTTTCAAAGCCTCATCGATAAAGTAGAGCATCTTCTGCTCCTCAGTGGCGCGGTTAAGGGAAAAATCGCGTTCGTAGTCATCGCTTGCCATGTCGGCCATATGGAACGAATAACCGGAGAGATCGCCGGAGGCGTCGCGCTGGGACTTATTCAGTGTATTCTCCGCTATGTGCGACAGCTCTCCTCCTACCTTGTTCCGCTCCGCTATGAGTAATGTTTCAAAAATTTTTAGCTCGGCTTTCGGCATCCTTTTGAGCTTCACAGCCTTTGGGCGAGCCGTTCTTTTTTTTCCCGCGGCCTTGATCTTTTTTATCCTTTTGATCTTTCGAGCTTTTTTAACTTTTGCCATTTCCTTCTCCTTAAGTTATGAAACAGCCTCAACGCACCTTTCGCATAGAGCCGGGTGATTGAGATCACGACCTACCAATTTACTGTAATTCCAGCACCGCTGGCATTTCTCACCTTCCGCTTTCATCACCTTAATACTTATGCCGACGTCCGGGTCGGTGTCGGACTTGCCATCCGGGGCATCGGCCAACTCTATCTCCGACACTATGAATAGATATCTAAGAACATCTTTATTTTCAATCAGGATATTCTTTTTCCTGGCATCAACCGGAAAGAGCACGACTTTCGCCTCAAGGCTCGAGCCGATCTCTCCGGACTGCCTCTTCTCTTCCAGTTTTTTTAAGACGGCTTCCCTGATATCTATCAGGCGCTGCCATTTCTCATTAAGCGGTTTATCAAACCACTTGTCGTAATTATCTTCAGGCCATGATTCCAGGTGGATCGAATCCGCCTTGCCGGCGGCCTTCACATATCCCCATGCCTCTTCAGTGGTAAAGGCCAGGATCGGCGCCATCATCTTAAGAAGCGCCGCGAGCAGCTGGAACATAGCGCTCTGTCCCGACCTTCTCTCGGGAGAATCGGCCTTGAAGGTGTACATCCTATCCTTCAGCATATCAAGGTATACTGAGGAGACCTCATAGACGCAAAAATTATATACATCCCTGTATACTTTATGGAACGAATATGATTCGTAATTTCTGGACGATTCTTTTACCAGGACCGAAAGCCTGGAGAGCACCCACCTGTCTACCTCTGACATCTTTTCATAACCGACGGAGTCTTTGGCGGGATCGAAATCATACAGGTTGCTAAGCAGATACTTATAAGTATTCCTGATCTTCCTATATGCGTCCGCGAGACGCTTCAATATCTCGTCAGACAGCCTGACATCCTCGCTGTAATCGCTGGACGCCACCCATAACCTGAGTATGTCGGCGCCATATCTCTTCATCACCTGTTCCGGAGTTATCACATTACCCAGCGACTTCGACATCTTCTTCCCTTCGCCGTCTACCACAAAACCATGGGTAAGAACGCTCCCGTAAGAGGGCGCGCCGTCGATCGCCATGGCCGTTATGAGAGCCGACTGAAACCAGCCCCTATGCTGGTCCGAGCCTTCCAGATAAAGTTCGCACGGATAGTCGAGCTCTTTTCTTTTCTTCAATACGGCCTGATGGCTGATCCCGGAATCGAACCACACGTCTATTATGTCGTTCTCCTTGACGAAGTCGGTTCCCTTACATTTCTTGCAGCGCGTACCTTCAGGTATCAACTCAGTCTCTTTCCTGATAAACCAGGCATCTGCGCCCTCTTTTTCGGCCAGAGCGGCAACGTGTTCTATGACAGCCGGGTCGAGCAGCACTTCTTTGCAATTCTTGCAGTGGAACGCGACTATCGGGACGCCCCAATACCTTTGCCTCGACAGGCACCAGTCGGGCCTGTTTTCTACCATGGACGATATCCTGGACTCTCCCGTATGGGGTATCCATTTTATTCCGGAAGAGATGGCCTGCATCATTTTTTTTCTCAGGTCCTCGTGGTCTATCTTCATGAAATATTGTTCTGTCGCCCTGAAGATGATCGGTTTCTTACACCTCCAGCAGTGCGGGTATGAATGCCTCACCTCTTCCTCGCGCACGAGCTTACCAAGAAGTTTAAGACGCTCCACTATAGCCGGATTAGCTTTATATACTTCCATGCCGCTGAATTCGCCCGCCGTATTATCGAACCTTCCCCTTGAGTCTACAGGCATGATCGTTGGAAGGCCGTATCTCTTACCTGTAATATAGTCTTCCTGCCCGTGCCCGGGGGCTGTATGGACGCACCCGCTGCCGTCTTCCATAGATACATACTCGGCCATGACCACCTTAGATTTCCTGTCTATAAAAGGATGTCTGGCCTCTAACCCTTCGAGCGTCTTCCCTTTAAAAGTTTTGACGATCTTATAATCTTCTATGCCGGCTTTCTCCATCACCTTCGGCACAAGCTCCTTGGCCAGGATAAAATTCTCTCCCTTGAAATTTTCGCTAGAAAATTTCATCCCGTCACCGCGACGAATAGGAGCGGCAGAGGGATTACAACTTACTAACGCATACTCAAATTCAGGATGCACGGCAATAGCGACATTCGCGACGAGCGTCCACGGCGTCGTCGTCCAGATGACGAAATGCGCCGGGAGGTCATTATATACGGATTCGAACTTCACATAGACAGAAGGCGAGGTCTTGTCCTCATGTTCCACTTCTGCCTCGGCCAGCGCCGTCTCACAGACCGCGCACCAATTTACAGGCTTCAGATCTTTATAAATATACCCCTTTTTGACAAGCTTGCCGAATGACCTTATGATCTCGGACTCATACGTCCTGGACAAAGTCAGGTAAGGATCATCCCAGTTCCCCATAATGCCCAGTCTCTTGAATTCTTCCTTCTGGATATTGACATACTTCATCGCATAGTCATAAGCCTTCGACCTGAATTTGACCTGGTCTATGTCGTATTTTGTCAATTTCAGCTCTTTGAACAACTGATGCTCGACCGGCAGGCCGTGGCAGTCCCAGCCCGGGACATACGGCGAATCGAAAGACCGCATCGTCTTATATCTTATGACGACGTCTTTCAATATCTTATTGAGGGCGTGGCCCATATGTATGCTGCCGTTGGCATACGGCGGACCGTCGTGGAGAATGAATTTCGGCTTGCCATCGTACTTCTTCCGTATCTTCGCGTAGAGGCCCGTCTCCTGCCAGCGCTTTAACCGAGCGGGCTCGCGATTAGGCAGGTCTGCCTTCATCGGAAAATCTGTGTGCGGAAGATTTAGAGTAGACTTGTATTCCATTTTTTAGTTTATGTACTTTCCTATGATAAGGTTAAGCTGTTTCTTCGTCTTCGCCGGGATCGCGCCGGGCCTCGTTATTATCGAATCCTTGAGAGCCGAGCCGCACTGGCAAGGCCTATTACCTTTAAGCGCCGGTATTACTTTCTTCAATATATTCTTCGATGTCTCCACATTCTTACACAGGTTCTGTATTATCATCTCCACCGAAACCGTTTCCCCTGATTCGTCGGAATGCCAGCAGTCGTAATCCGTGACGCAGGCAAGAGTCGCGTAACAGATCTCGGCTTCCCTGGAAAGCTTTGCTTCGGCAAGATTCGTCATACCTATGATATCCATCCCCCACGACCTGTAAAGTCTCGACTCGGCCTTGGTGGAAAATTGGGGCCCTTCCATGTTCACGTAGGCGCCTCCCATATGCATCGACGCTCCCAGAGAGCATCCGGCGTCATAAAGGGCCTTCGACAGATGCGGGCAGACCGGGTCGGCAAACTGTATGTGCGCGACGACACCGTCGCCGAAAAAAGTCATTCGCCTTCCGCAATTCGTCCTATCGACGAACTGGTCGGGCACGACTATATGGAGAGGCTTAAGCTCCATCTTCAGGCTCCCGCACGCCGATACCGATATGATGCGCTCAACGCCCAGCTTCTTCATCCCGTAGATATTTGCCCGGTAATTTATTTCGCCCGGTAATACGTTATGGCCTTCACCGTGGCGCGCCAGAAAAACTACCTCTGCCCCTTCGAACGAGCCTGTAACGAAATCGTCGGATGTTTCTCCGAACGGCGTTTCGACTTTGACCTTCTTGACTTCCTTTACGCCTTCTATATTATAAAAACCGCTTCCGCCGATAATTCCGATCTTTCCGCTCATGATCACCTCTTATAAATGGAGGTTCCGTAAGGTTAGCGAAAGTTAATTAATGTTACGTAAGGTTACATCTCTAACTATATTTAACCTTACGTAACCTTCTCTAACTTTACGTAACATTACGTAACCTCATTACTTACCCCAACCTCACCGCGATACCAAACAGCGTCCTTATCAAGAATAACTTCAGGAACCAGATAAATATCAGAGCGAATATAGGCGAGATATCAAGACCTATAGAATAGGCCGGTATGATCCTCCTGAACGGCGCCAGAAGCGGCTCGGTAGTCTTGGTCAGGAATTGGACTATTACGTTATACGGGTCAGGGTTGACCCAGCTTATCAATGCCCTTATGATTATCAGCCAGTTAGCTATAGTCAGTATGTAATCTAATATGGTAGTCACGGCAAATAAAAGGTTACCGACAGCGAACATATACATCACCTCCTGGATAGCTCTTTGGAGCGCTTGCATGCTTTCTTCAGAGCGTCTTTAACTGTGTTTTTTAACTTCTTTGCGTCGAATACCGATAATGCCGCTTCCGTAGTGCCGCCTTTCGACGTCACCTTTTTCCTCAGGACAGCGGGGTCCTCATCCAGTATTTCAAGAAGCTTCGAACTGCCGCGCGCGGTCTGCAGTACAAGTTCCCGGGCCATATCCCTATCCAGGCCTAAGTCGCGGGCTCCCTCGATCATGGCCTCAATAAGATAGAAGAAATACGCGGGCCCGCTGCCGCTAACAGCCGTTATCGCGTCAACCATCTTCTCATCGACCTCGATGACCTTCCCGACCGTAGAAAATATCTGCTTCGCCGTCTCGGCGTGCTCGTTCCCGGCGGCGCTGCCCCGGCTTATGCTCGATATCGCCTCGCCTACCGTCGCGGCCATATTCGGCATGACCCTTATCACAGGGACGTCTGCGCCCACGACCTTCTCTATGTGCCTGGTCGCTATACCGGCTACTATCGATATCAAAAGCTTTTTTTTCGATACGCCGCAACAGATCTCCTTGCTGAGGACCTCGTCAAGGTCCTTTGGCTTGACAGCCAGGATAATGACATCGGAAAATTTGACCACAACGTTATTGTCTATCTCCACGATCATCCTATACTTAGTCTGGATATAGTCCCTTCGCGCGGCGTCCATCTCGCTGACCATTATAGAAGTGCTCTTTTCCATGATCTCGGATAAACGTCTCAGGAGCGCCTCACCCATGTTCCCGCAGCCTATTATCCCGATTTTTTTAGTCATCATGTAAATACCTGTCTCTTTTAAGTCAGCGATTAAGTATTAATTTTTATCACTTAATCGCTTAATTGCTTAATCACTTAATCACAAAACTACGCCTCACTCCCCAAAAATCGCCCTTCCTATCCTAACCATTGTCGACCCCTCTTCTATGGCAACCTCGAAGTCATTGGTCATGCCCATGGATAATAGCTGTAAGCTGTAAGCTGTAAGCTGTAAGTTATTGATTTGGTCGAGCAACTGCTTGAGAGCGCGAAAATAAGGTCTTGCCTTCTCAGGATCGTCCGAATCCGGCGCTATTGTCATAAAACCTCTAACATTTATATTAGGATATAATAATAGAGTTTTAAAAAACTCTATTGTATCCTCAGGCCTTATCCCGAATTTCGTTCCTTCGCCCGACACATTAACCTGTATCAATATATCCTGGACCTTGTCCAGCTTAGACGCCTCTTTGTCTATTTCCTGGGCGAGACGTATACTATCCACGGAATGTATCAATGAGAATATCTTTAAAGCGTCTTTTACCTTATTCGTTTGGAGATGACCTATGAGGTGCCAGACCGCCTTGTTCCCTACGGACCTGTATTTGGTAAGAGCATCCCGGACCCTGTTCTCTCCGATCGCCGTTACTCCAAGGCTCAGGGCCTCAGCGATCGCTTCAAGCGCGGCCTCCTTAGTTACGCATACGAGAAAGACGCTCGAAACCGGCCTTTCCGACCTTTCGCAAGCCTTTGTAATCCTGTCGGTTACGCGTTTCAGGTTTTCGGCAACCATAATAACGGAACCCGTCCTCCGAAGCTCTTCTTGAGTCTGACTGCTTTAAGAGCGAAGGAGGATAAATTAACATAAAGGTCGTCAAAAGTCAAAGGATTTTGAGGCGGAGATTACAGCCTGTTGGCCTTAATGCTGAGGAGGGTCTTAATGTTATTCATTAGGACATTCACCGCGACCGGTTTCGTAAGATAGAAGTCCGCCTCCTCGTTATAGGCATCCCTTGTCTTATTGAAATCGTCAAAAGCGGTCACCATGATAAAAGGCGTCTTTGAGTCGCCTGAATGGCGCAGTTCACGCAGGACATAGAATCCATCCTGTTTAGGCATCCTTATGTCGCATATGATAAGGTCCGGGCTATGCTTTTTGACGCAGACGATCCCCTCTTCGCCGTCACATGCCAGGACAACGTCATAGCCGTGAAGCTCCAGGTGTTCCTTAATAAAGGAAAGGAACTCCTGTTCATCGTCAACAACAAGTATCTTTGACCTGCTTTCCATATTCATCCTTTCTTCAGAAATAGTTATTGAATATATCTACGACTCTTTCAGAAAGGTTCCTGACAAATCTCTTTGACGCGAAAGCCTTCCCGGCGTATCTCTCTAGGCCGCACTTTACAAGTCCGATGGCGCCCGACAACCTGACGCTTTCAGCGCTTGTGATATCTCCCCTTATCCCCTTGGCCACGCCCATCTTGACCGACAGCGACAATACCTCTTCAAGCGATTCCGCAAGGTTCTCTGTAAACGACATGCCGCCCGTAAGGACTACCGAAGAGACCTTGCCCCCTGAATTGACAAAATCTTTTATGCTTGTATTAAGCCTCGATTTCATCTCGACAAACTTGCTATTCTCTTTAAAATCGCCCTTGAAGTCCCTCGCGCCCAAAGGAATGATATCAAACCTACGCATAGAGCCTTCAAAAAAGATCCATATGTCGGTCAGGGAATCGCCGATGTCCACAAGCGCTACCCCATCCTCTTTCTCATCCTTATCAAGGAGGCATTGTCCTTCGGCAACGCCCGTAAATATTATATCTTTCACGCTATAGCCGGAGTTATTGACGCACTTAAATATATTCTGTATGTGATTTGCGTCCGCGGTCACAACGTAAACCTCGCAGCTTAAGCGCGATGCGTATAATCCGAGTGGATTTTTTATCGAAGGCTGGTCGTCCACTGAAAACTTATGCACTATCCTATGGATGATCTCCCTTTCCATAGGAAGGTGTATCGTCCCGGCCACGTCGACGCACTTTTCCATATCGAGCTTTGTGACCTCGCGACCCCTCAAGGACAACGCTATCATACCCTTGGACGAGCTGCCTTTGACCGTTTCATCATTGATGTTAACGTATATATCTCCCAGCCCCGCAGGCACCTTGTCGCGCAGCTTATTCAAGACAGCCGACGCGGAATTCACAGCCTCATTGATATTGACTATCGCTCCTCTCGAGATGCCGTTCGACGGACCGGATGCATGCGTCAGCACAACGAGATCGCCGGAGGCGTCTACGCCGGCGGCTACCGCCGATGTCTTTGAAGACCCTATATCCAAACCCGTTATAACGCGTATCTTTCTCATTTCGGCCCTACCACCGCGTCGTTAAAACGGACGTCGATATATTCGATCCTGTCCAAGACAAGCCGCGGATCCTTCAATGTCTTCTCCAGAAGCCATAGCCTCTCTTTAAAATTCTCAGACCCCACTATCACTTTAGTGCCGCTCTTAAGCAGGAACGAGAGGTTCTTGCCGTCCTTCGCATCTATCCCGGCCAACCCATATTCCGTCAGCGGCCTGACCTCCCTTATATTCCTTAAAAGCTCCAGCGCCAGCTTCAGATTTCCCGAAGTATTCTTTTTGCCCCGCCTTTCGTCATATCTGATGTCGACCCCATCGATCACCGGCAGGTCCTTCAGCGACCCTATATCCATGCTGGGCAGCACAAAGCCTTCCTCATCGACCGGATATAGCTTGCCATCGCGGACTACCGCGACCGGCTTCCTGAACTTCATCGTAACAGCGATCCTGTCAGGGAGGGCTATCCTGGCGACCACCTCTTTCGCGTCAGGATAAGCGTCCTGCAGCGAATCGGCTATACCCTTAAGGTTTATCCTGAATATATTACGGCCGTGATACAATTCCAATATCTGGCTCGATATCGCGTGCGCCGTCTTCAGGTCGAAGAAAGGGCTCTTAGCCTCCACCGACTTCAGCCTAAAATAGTCCGATCTGTAAAGAAAGGCTTTGCCCAGGAAGACCACCGTGACCAGAAAAACTATCAAGACAAGGATCAGGACCGACCTTTCAAAGACCGCGTCTTTGGCGCCCTTGAGAAAAGAGGGAAATTTCATCTTTCTTGTTTTTTTCTGCCGCTTCATCGACTTGCCTTCATCGCGTTCTCTATCAATTTAACGCATAACCGGCTAAAACTCAATCCTGCGGCACCGGCCGCTTTCGGCAGGAGGCTCCGTTCCGTCATCCCGGGTATCGTATTTACTTCCAATAAAAATATATTGCCGGACTTATCCAGCATCATATCGACGCGCGAGAATGAACGGCATCCGAGCGCCTTATGCGCGGACCTGCCGAGCTCCCTGGCTCTGGAGGATACCGCATCTTCCAGAGGGGCGGGTACGAGATATCTCGTATCAGGGTCGCTGTATTTCGCCGTGTAATCGTAAACGCCTTGCCTTGTGACTATCTCTATTACAGGAAGCGGCTCGTCGTCGAGGATCCCTACAGTCAGCTCTCTGCCGTCGATATACTCTTCAACCAATATCCTTCCACCGAATGCAAAAGCCTTCTCTACCGCCTCTTTCAGAGATCCTCTCTCCCTGACTATCGAGAGACCTATACTGGAGCCTTCCAGATGAGGCTTCACGACCATCGGAAAACCAAGCCGATAACAGTCTTCCGGGTTGTATCCGCTTTTCTCGAAGACTACACCCTTCGGGACAGGCAGCCCTTTCCTATTGAATATCTCTTTAGAGACTATTTTATCCAGGGCAAAACCTGAGGCTTCAGCTCCTGACCCTGTATAAGGTATGCCGGCAGCGCCCAATATTTTCTGGACCGTTCCGTCCTCGCCGAATCTGCCGTGGAGCGCGATAAACGCGATATCTATCTTATTGTTGTTGATTATATCATATATATCATCCTTAACGTCCAGAAAAATCGCATCGATCCCATCTTTAATAAGGGCATCATATACGGCATTACCCGATCTCAGGCTAATTTCCCTTTCGCTAGACGGCCCTCCCGCCAAAACTCCTACCTTTCCGAATCCTAATCCCGTCATATGACCTTTATCTCCAATTCCAACGATATGCCGTAACTTTCCTTTACCTTCTTCTTCATAAGCTCTATGAGCGAGAGCACGTCTGCGCACGTCGCGCCTCTCCTGTTGATAACGAAGTTGGCGTGTTTCTCGGATATTTCAGCTCCGCCGATACGCTTTCCTTTGAGGCCAAGCATGTCTATCATCTGGCCGCATGTAAACTGTGATTTCTCCGGATTTTTAAAGACGCATCCGGCGCTGGGGACGTCCAGCGATTGCTTCTCTTTCTTCATCTTCAGGAATTGTGTCAAACTCGACACAAGTAATTCGGCGTCGGTCTTTTCAAATTTCAGCGTAGCTTCCAGTATAATATACTGTTTGAGATTGGAGGACCTGTAGCCGAACTCCATGTCGCTTCTTCTCAACATCTTCGCCTTTCCCCTGTAGTCCATCACTTTCAAAGAGGAGACAAATTCTCCGATGTTCCTGAATACGGGGTTAGTCCACCCCCCGGCATTCATGTATATAGCGCCTCCTATAGTGCCTGGTATGCCGACGAGTGATTCAAGGCCGCCGAGCCCTTTTTCACAAGCGATCTTCACAAGCCTGGCAAGGCTGAAGCCAGCGCCCACGCATACAGTCCTGCCTTTTATCTTCATGCGCTGAAAAGACGGCGAGTTCAGGCGCACTACCATCCCCCTGAAACCCGGGTCGCGGGCCAGGACATTCGAGCCGTTTCCTATTACAAATATCGGGATCTTGCGCTTGTTTGCGAACGACAAGACCTTTCTCAACTCTCCTGAGTCGCGCGGCTCTACCCACAGATCTGCCGGCCCGCCTATCCTGAACGATGAGTGGAACGCAAGGCGCTCAGCCGACTTAACGGCGCCCTTGATCGATCCTTTTAATTCCTTAGCCGTAGACCCGTCTTCCGCAAAATTCTCTTCCAGCCTGGATGAAAGCGCGTCCGCCGCTTTTTTTATATCGCCCGCTCCCATCACTACTATCAGGTCGCCGCGTTTTTTTATCTTCATGACATGATCCGGGATATCGCCCTTTTTCACTACTACAACGTCATCCATCCCGTTCGCCTTTACCTTATCGTATATCATCCTGATCGAAACGCCTTTAAGCGGCTTTTCGCTTGCGGCGTATATGTCGGTCAGCACCAGCTTATCGGCTCCTTTAAAAGCAGACCCGAAATCATCCACGAGGAAGAGCGTCCGCGTATAACGATGCGGCTGGAATACCGCTATCAGCCTCTTATATTTCAAATTACTGCATGCGTCCAGCACCGCCCTTATCTCCGTAGGATGGTGCGCATAATCCTCTATAAGTATGACCCCGCCGATGTTCGCCCTGACCTGGAATCTTCTCTTTGCCCCTGTGAATTTTTTAATTGAACCGGCTATTGACTTAATATCCAACCCCAGCTCGATGCCGACCAGGACCGCAGCCATGGCGTTAAGGATATTATGCCTGCCGGGAATCTTGAGCCGGATCTCCCCGAGCGCCTTATTTTTAAAAATACACTTGAACGATGTATCAAAACCTTTCATCTTTATATCAGCAGGATGGATATCAGCCTGTTTGGAAAATCCGAAGCCGGCCTTATTTATCCGGACATCCTTTAATATATCTTTTATATTGGGATCGTCGAAGTTGTAAAATACGGTCCCTCCCTTTTTCGTATTGCCTATAAAAGCGCGATATGACGCCTTAACGTCATCCATAGTCTTAAAATGGTCGATATGCTCCATCTCCATATTTGTGATTACGGAATAAAACGGCTTCAGGTACAAAAATGAGCTGTCGCTCTCATCGGCCTCGGCGACGACATATGACCCGCTGCCGGCTTGGGCATTGCCCTTGAACTGGCCTACCTCGCCGCCTATCATAACCGTAGGCTTAAGCCTGCACTCCTTCAACATAACGGCTATGAGCGCTGTGGTTGTTGTCTTCCCGTGCGTCCCGGTGACAGCAATACCCTTCTTGCAGTTAAATATCTCTCCCAGGATCTCGGCCCTGTGCGCTATATTTACTTTGCGCTGCCGCGCCGCGTGCATTTCCGGATTGCCCTTAGAGATAGACGACGAATATACCAATACCCCCGCGTCCTTCGGGAGGTTCGAAGCGCTGTGTCCCTCGAATATCCTGCCGCCCAGCGCCTGAAGCTTTTTAGTGAGGTCGTTAGCTTCCACGTCCGAGCCGCTCACATCGTAACCCATTTCCAGAAGGACGCGCGCGATTGCGCTCATCCCTATCCCGCCGATACCCACGAAGTGTATGTGTTTATTGTCTAGAAGCATCTTCTTCTTTCATTATACACTTTTGTGTAATGTTATATGTTTAATGTGTAATGTCGGTGTAATGGTTTATTGTGTAATGAAAAAAATAGTAGTTAAAGCGAATTTTCCATTACACATAGCAACATTACACCCACTTTACACATTACACTTCATACATTAAACAAATTAGTTTCGTCTGAAAGTCATTTTATCAAACCTAATACTTCCCTTGCTAAGTTTTCCGACGCTTCAGGCACGCTTAGACGCTTAGCGGCATCCCCTAATCTTTTTAACTGCTCCTTATCTTTCAGTAATCTTGTTATGACATCCTTAAAAACGTCGCCGGAAAGAGCGTTTTCATCGATCTTTATCGCCGCTCCTTTTTCGGAAAAGGCCATTGCGTTCTCCGCCTGATGGCTCATGGCAAACGGATAAGGAACGAGTATCATGGGCCTGCCGAAAAACGCTATCTCAAAAAGGGCCGATGCGCCCGATCTCGACACTATCAGGTCTGAAGCGCTGTAAGCCTCTTCTATCCTGTCTATAAACGAATAGACCCTGTATTCCAGGCCTTTCAGCGACTTGTATGCCCGGTCAGCCCATTCATAATCCTGGACGCCTGTCAGGTGTATCACCTGGATCGACGACCTTGCGGCCGGGTCGACTTTCGACATGCCGGCAATAAATTGCTCGTTCAGGAAATGTGCGCCCTGGCTGCCGCCTATTACAAGTATCGTAGATTTATTCCTGCTTAAACCGAACCTGCTAAGGCCGAGATCTTTATCGTCTTCAAATATCTCGCGCCTTATCGGGTTCCCGGTAAAGACCGCCTTTATAGCATGCGGCCCCATAAAACGTCTGGTCTCGTCAAAACTTACAGCGACCTTGTCCGCCAGCTTGAATAAAACCTTATTGGCCCTCCCGGGAGCCACATTCTGCTCGTGAACTATCACGCTCCTGCCGCAAACGCGCCCCGACAATATGACGGGAAACGAAACATAACCTCCGAATCCCACCACTACATCCGGGCGATAAGATATCATTATAAAAAAGGACCTGACCAGGTCAAGCGCCAATTTTACGGCGAATACCGCGGAAGACCACGATATCCCGTAAAACAACTTATTTGCCGATATCAGGGTAAAGTCGAATCCCTCTTTTTCGAATATTCTCCTGTCGAGCGCCCTGTTGCCGCCGACGAATTTAATGGATATATCTTTGTCTTCCTCTTTTAACGTCCTCGCCAGAGCTATCGCCGGGAATATGTGCCCCCCGGAACCCCCGGCAGCTATCAAGACCCTCATCCCGCCCATCAGCACGTCTCGCAATTTTTGGCTATGTTAAGCAAAATACCCACAGCCGCCAGGTGGAATATCAAACCGCTGCCGCCGTAACTTATGAAAGGCAGCGGTAATCCTTTTGTGGGAAGGGCGCCGGCCGTCACGCCTATGTTTATTATCGCTTCCAGCGCGACCAGCGAAACGATACCGAGCGCGACTAATCTCTCAAAAGTCCCGATGGCCTTGAAAGCGATTTTCATGCCCTGCCATACAAAAAGGGAAAAAAGTGTGACTATGGCGGCGGTCCCGACGAATCCCAACTCTTCGCCGATTATCGAAAATATGAAATCCGTATGCGACGCAGGAAGATAAAACAGCTTCTGTTTGGACTGCCCTAGGCCCACTCCGAATATGCCGCCCGATCCGAGCGCTATAAATGACTGTATTATCTGAAACCCCGCGCCCCTCTTGTCGGCCCAGGGGTTCATGAAGGTCATGATACGCCTCCTGCGATAAGGGACCCTGAAAAGCAGCATATACAGAAAGGGCAGGCTCGCCAGGACAGTGGCCGCTATATGGGCCACGTTCACGCCGCCCGCAAACATCATTATTACCGCTATCAGAGAGACCGTTATCGCGGTCCCGAGATCCGGCTCCAGCAATATGAGTCCAACCATCGCGCCTAATATAAATATAGCGGGAAGATACCCTTTAAGAAAACTCTTCATCAATATGCCTTTACGGGCGATCAGGTCCGCCATATATATTATTATGGCTATCTTAGCGAATTCTGACGGCTGGAAATTGACTGCTCCCGCCCTGAACCACCGCCGCGCGCCGGCAGTCTCCCTGCCGATATGCGGCACAAGGACCAGCAATAGAAGCGCGAGAGAGGTCAGCATGATAGGTTTTGAATACTTCTTCAGCATATTTATGTCTATGGACATTGCCGCGAACATCATTATGAGGCCTATCGCAAGATATATGATATGCCTCTTTATGTAATAAAGGCTGTCGCCCATGCTCGAATGTGCGTATATAGCGCTCGCGGAATATATCATAACGATCCCGAACGATACCAGGATTGCGATTATCAAAAATATTGAGATCCTGACGTTTCTCATCTCACGCTCTTTGCCGCTATGCGCGGGTCCTTCAATCGCGCTACGGCTTTTTTAAAAACCTCTCCGCGCTCTTTATAAGAGCTGAACATATCAAAACTGGAACACATAGGAGAAAGCAGGACCATGGATCCTTCTTTAGCAAGATCGCTTGCCTTTTCGACCGCCGCAAACATGTCTCCTGCCTCATGCGTCCGCGCCGCGTCTTTCAATGCCGCTTTTATCCTCCCCGCAGCCTCCCCTATCAGCACAATGTCGGTCGCCTTCTTCTTTATTATGTCTTTAACGAACGAATAATCGCTAAACTTATCCTTGCCGCCGGCTATCAATATGACCGGCTTCTCGCAGGACTCCAGGGCTCTGTAAGTTGAATCGACCGTCGTTCCTTTAGAATCATCTACATATTCGACGCCGTTTATCGTATCGACGGTCTCGAACCTGTGCGAAAGTCCCATAAATCCGCTTATCGTCTTTTTGATAGAACTTTCGGGGACGCCGGCAAGCATGCAAGCAAGAGACGAAGCAAGGACGTTCTCGATGTTATGCAGCCCTTTAAGCCTGATGTCTTTCACCGAACATATCTCTTTTTCAACGCCAGGCTGGACGCGGCAAAATAGCTTTTCGCCCTTAAGATAAGCTGATCCGCCGTCCTTATTCAGCCTGCTGTAAAAAAGGACTTTCGACCCGGCCTTGTCCTTAAGGTTCTTCAGATTATCCGCGTCATTATTCAATATCAGGTAATCACCTCTGTCCTGATTAACAAAAACTTTAAGTTTTTCATTGAAATAGCCGCTGAATTTTTTGTATCTATCCATATGGTCATCGGTGATATTCAATATTATAGCTATATGAGGCTTGAAGCTCTCTATCCTCTCAAGCTGGAAGGAGCTGACCTCAAGGACGACCCACGTATCGGACCTTATCTTCTTTATCTCGCCGCACAGGGAATTTCCTATGTTCCCGCAGACGACGACATCTTTGAGGCCTTCTTTCAGCATCTCGCCTGTCAGGGTCGTTACAGTGCTCTTGCCGTTAGTTCCGGTGATAGCTATTATCCTGCCCTTACAGAACCCGGACCCGAGCTCCATCTCTCCTATAATAGGTATCCCGTATTTATCCGCCCACTTGACAGCCGGAGACGTATCTTCAACGCCGGGGCTCAACACTACAAGCGTGCTGCCTTTAATAAAACCTTCGGTATGGCCGCCCGTCTCGACTTTTACGCCCAGAGATTCGAGTTTTTTCGCGGCGGCCCTTGCGGCTTGCGTATCCCGGGAATCTGTAGCCCTGACGTCTGCTCCGTATTCTTTCAATAAAAGCGCTGCATTGAGGCCGCTATTGCCGAGGCCTACGACCGTTACTTTTTTACCTTTTATATCCATACATTAACCTCTTTACTGCAACTTCAGCGTCGATAAGCTGAAGAGCGCCATCACTATTGCAATTATCCAGAAGCGTATAGTTATCTTCGACTCTGCCCATCCCAAAAGCTGAAAGTGATGATGGATCGGCGACATGAGGAACAGCCTCTTCTTGGTGGTCTTGAACCATACCACCTGCAGCACTACCGATGCCGCCTCTATGACAAATATTCCGCCCACGAGGAACAGGAGCAGTTCCTTCTTTATGAATATCGATACGACCCCTATTGCTCCGCCCAGCGCGAGAGAACCGGTATCCCCCATGAATACGCTCGCGGGTATTGAATTGAACCATAAAAATCCCAACCCTGCCCCGACCATGGCCGCGCAAAAAACGGATAATTCGCCGGAACTCGGCAGATAGAATACGTGAAGATACTCACTGACGCTGAAATGGCCCGCGATGTAACTGAGCACCGAATACGTTAGGGCAGCTATTATCGTGCAGCCTATCGCCAGCCCGTCCAGGCCGTCTGTAAGGTTGACCGCATTGCTTGCGCTTGTCAATACCAGTATGACAAACAGTATATAAAATGCCCCCAGATTTAGAGCGACATTCTTAAGGAACGGGACATACAGCGTATTCGGTATCGGAGTAAATAACATTATGAATATCGACACCAGCAAGCCGAGTATTATCTGGCTCAGGAACTTCTTCCCGGCAGTAAGGCCAAGGTTCCTCTTCTTAACTATCTTTATGTAATCATCCCAAAACCCGACAGCTCCCAGCCATAAGAACGAGAAGAGCGTCGCCAGTATATACTTGTTAGCCAGATCGGCCCATAACAATGTCGATATGACAATGGACAATATGATCAGGACGCCGCCCATCGTCGGCGTGCCCTGTTTATGTTTATGGAGATCGTAAAGGGATTCTACGTGTTCTTTTCTTATGTTCTGGCCGAAGTTAAGCTCTTTAAGCCACTTTATTATTACAGGACCGAGTATGAGCGATATTACGAAAGCCGTAAGGGCCGCCATCACCGCCCTGAACGTAATATATCTGAATACATTGAACCCGAACCACAGATCCCGCAATGGATAAAATAAGTAGTATAACATCTTTACCTTGTCAGTTTATTCAGCACTTCTTCCATCTTCATCGACCTCGAACCTTTCAAAAGCACGGCATCCCCTTTTTTGACGATCTTCTGCAGTACGCGCGCTATCTCATCGTGGCTCGAGCAATGCCACAGCCTGTCGCGGCGCATACCAGACCTCCTGGCCTGATCCAGAGTATGCTTTGAAAGATCGCCGAACGTCAAAAGGCCGTCTACGCCCGCCTTCGCGATATAGTTGCCGATGCCTTTATGAAGATCAATGCTCTCATCGCCGAGCTCGAGCATGTCGCCGGATACGACCCACTTTGCCCTGGCGGGATAGTTCCTTATCGTTTCCAGGGCGAATTTCATCGATAGCGGATTCGAATTATAAGAGTCGTTTATCACATCGACGCCTCTTATCTTCTTCAGGTCGAGTCTCATGTTGGCCGGGCTATACCTTTCAAGCGCTTTTTTTGCCGTCCTGCTGCCTATGCCGAAGCAATACGCGACCGCTATAGCGGCAAGGGCATTATATACGTTGTGCATGCCCAGGACGTTCAATCCAAAAGCCACCTCTCTATTTATCGTAAAATCCGTCTTTGTCTTGCCGAAGGAAACGGCGCCTGCCGTAAAATCATTGGACTTACCCATCCCGTAATGCGCTATCCTGAACCGATTGTCTTTTATGTCTGCTAAATATTCATCGTCCCCGTTTACGACTAACACGCCTTTCTCTTCCAGAAAATCCAGGAGCTCCATCTTCGCTTTAAACACTCCATCCAGATCCCGGAAATATTGCAGGTGCGACGGCCCTATATTTGTCATCACAGCGAATGTCGGCCTAACCATGGCTGCCAGCGACGCTATCTCGCCTTTGTGATTCGTGCCGAGTTCCAGGACACAGATATCATGGTAAGGTTTCAATTTGAGCAGTGTTTGAGGAACGCCTATGTGGTTATTATGCGTCCCCTCATTTTTCAATACATTATACTTTTGGGATAATACGGCCCATATCATATCCTTGACCGTAGTTTTTCCGTTCGATCCTGTCACAGCTATGACGGGAATGGAAAACTTGCCGCGATGAGCGGCTGCTATATCCTGCAGGGCTTTAGTCGTATCTTCGGCAAATATTATTATCTTTCCGCAGGCGGCATTGACCAGATCGCGGTCTGAAACGAGCGCGCCGGCGGCACCTTTATTTAAGGCGTCTGACACAAAATCATTGCCGTTGAAATTCGGCCCCTTAAGCGCTATAAAGAATCCGCCTTTACCCACAGCCCTTGAATCCGTAGAGACGACTGAAAGATCTATATCGGCGTCGTGGCTTCCGGATAACAATTTGCCGTTTACCGCTTTTACTATATCCCTGACTTTCATTTCCGCCCCTTTAGTATCTCTCTGGCTATTTCGCGGTCATCGAACGGATAAACCTTATCCTTTACTATCTGGCAATTCTCGTGACCCTTACCCGCGATGATGACTATGTCTCCCGCCGACGCTTTTCTTATCGCTTTCTCTATAGCCTTGCGCCTGTCAACGATTACATCGTAATTTTCGAACTCTTTTTTGACGCCTTCCTCTATCTCGCCTATTATGGCGGAAGGCTCCTCAAACCTCGGATTGTCGGATGTTATCACGACATAGTCGGATAATCTGCACGCTACCCTTCCCATAAACGGCCTCTTTTGAGCGTCCCTGTTGCCGCCGCAGCCGAAGACGGTTATTATCTTTTCCGGCGCGGTTTTTTTCAGGAGGCTCAATACGTTAGAGAGCGCGTCCTCGGTATGCGCGTAATCGACCAACACTTTGAAAGGCTGCCCTTCATCCACAGGTTCCAGCCTTCCCGGGACAGAAATGGTCGACTCAACACCTTTTATTATTGCATCCGGGTCGATGCCCAACGCTAAAGACGCCGCCACAGCCGCGAGAATATTTGATATGTTATGCATGCCCATCAATTTGGAGCGTACCTTAAGATTGCCTTTTGGAGTCCTGGCCGTAAAAACAGATCCGTTCAGCGAAAGCCCTATGTCTTTGGCTATTACGTCCGCATCCTTCTTTATACCGTAGGTGACCACTCTGTTCTTTATGGCGGACCTTAAAGACGCTACCTTCCTGTCGTCGCTGTTCAATATCGCGGCTCCATCGTCTTTCAGTCGATCGAAGAGCCTCGACTTTGCCTTAAAATAATTGTCTACGGTCTTATGGTAATCGAGGTGCTCTCGGGTAATATTGGTAAATATCCCCGCGTCGAATGAGACGCAGTCCACCCTGTTCTGGTCCAGGGCATGGCTCGACACCTCCATAACGGCATGGCTCAGCCCGCATTTCATCATATCAGAGAGCATGGACTGCAGCTCGAGCGGGCCGGGTGTAGTATTCTTTGAAGGCAGGACCTTCTTATTCATCCTGTAGTTCACGGTCCCTATGACGCCGGCGCCTTTGCCGCCCACCTTAACTATATTTTCCATTATATATGTTATCGTCGTCTTCCCGTTCGTCCCCGTAACACCTATCGTCTTAAGTTTTTTTGACGGATGATTGTAAAAATTCCCGGCGATGATAGGAAGGCTTGAGCGCGTATCGTATATCAATATCTTCTTAACTTTTTTAGGCGCGTTAAAATCTTCTTCGGCCACTATTACCGCGGCGCCTTTATTTACAGCTTCATTTATATAACGGGAGCCGTTGACCGAATATCCCCTTACCGCAACAAAGAGGCCGCCCTTATCGACAGAACGGGAATCGCAGGCCACTTTACCTATATCCAGCCCCGATATATCGTCTTTCGTGCTAAAGACTATTCCCTTAAGGACATCTTTTAAATGCATACAGCCTCATCTGCCTTTGGCATTTAGATACTTCAGGGACTCGTCAGCTACATTTTTAAATACCGGCGCGGCTACATCGCCCCCGTAATAAACCACTCGCGGCTCGTCAACGCACACGGCTATCGCAAGTACCGGCTTCTCGACCGGCACAAAACCTATGAACGACGCCACAAACCTATCATGCGAATATACCCCGCTAGGCTCCACCTTCTGCGCAGTCCCGGTCTTGCCGCCGGCCGTATAATCCTCTATCCTGGCCTTCTTCCCTGTGCCGGTCTCTACCGCCCCCTTCAATACCCCCCTCACCTTCGCCGCAGTCTGCGGGGAGACCACTTTCCTGGTGATCTTTGAAGGCACCTCTTTTACCACAAGTCCGTTGTCGTCGACTATCTGGCTCACCACCCGCGGCCTTATCAGGAAACCGTTATTAGCTATAGCTGATATGGCGCATGCCAGCTGCATAGCCGTTGACGTGACTTCCTGCCCCATAGGTATGGCGAGCATGCTTCCTTTGGACCATCTCGATAGCGGCCTGTTCATCCCGATGACCTCACCCGGCAGATCGACCCCTGTCTTTTCATAAAACCCGAAAGCCCTGATGTAATGATACATCTTTTCCGGGCCGAATCGGCCAGCCACTTTGACAGTGCCTATGTTGCTCGACTTTTCAATTATCTCCCTGAATGTCATGATACCATGAGGAGTGTGGTCGTGCAATATTCTACTGCCGACCTTCCAGGCGCCGTTCTCGCAATCGAATTTATCGTCCAGGCGCGCGGCCTTCTCTTCCAGGGCTGCGCATGCGGTGACGATCTTAAACACGCTTCCAGGCTCAAAAAAATCGTTTATCGCCCTGTCCCTCATAGACTCTATGGGCCGTTTGCTGAAGTTGTTCAGGTCGAAGTTCGGAAAATTGGCTAAAGCCAGAATATCGCCCAAGCGCGGATCCATAACTATGATAGAGGCGCCCTTCGCGTTATACTTTTCGTACATCTTGTATAGCTCCCTCTCCGCTATATTCTGTATGACCTGATCTATTGTAAGTACAAGATTAAAACCGTTCTTCGAAGGAATATATTCACCCTGATACGATTCTAATAATTTCCGCCTGGCGTCTTGCGTGGATATAAGCCATCCGCTCTCTCCCCTTAAATACTTATCATAATATAATTCCAGCGCCTCCAATCCTGTGTTATCTATATCTACTGTTCCCAATACATGGCATGCGAGGCTCTTGTTAGGATAGAACCTTTTGGATTCCTCCAGCATCCCGATACCTGTGAGATTGAGTTTCTTTATCGCTGAGGCTTCCCGCGAGGTAATCTTTCTTTTCAGCCAGACAAAAGACTTATCTCTCGACATCTTTTGCATCAAGATATTCTGGTCGATCTTCAATATTGAAGAGAGTATCCTCGCGGTCTTTTTCTTGTTTTCGATCCGGCGGGCATTCGCAAACACGGAGTTACTGCTGAGATTTACAGCCATGACACGCATATTTCTGTCAAATATAGTCCCGCGTTTGGGCGGGATCTCGACAGAAACCGTGTGTTGCTCTCCTGCTATTCTTTGGTAGAAATCATGCCTTAATGCTTGCAGATAAAAGAGACGTAATAATAGGAGGGTTAAGGATAGTAGAAAAAAAAGGAAGACGGCTAACTGACGCGCCCTGAATATTCCGCTGTGCACGTATTAAAAAATCCTTTTTACTTCTCTTTCGCATGAGCCTCTGCTCTGCCTACGAAGAAGTCAAACGCACTTAATATATTAGCGCCTTTTTCGACGCCTAATCTCACACGCCTTTCGGCTTCAGCTTTTGGTGTCAACCTTGCCATCCTGACCACATTCTTCCTTTTAGGATAGACAATCTCTATGTTATGCGCGAGAAGTATCTTTTCGAGTCTAGATGGTGACTCGAGATTGTCGATATTATATCCCAGGCTTTCATTATGGTCAAGCATATCTTTGAGCTTCTTCTCTTTGCTTTCTATCGCATAACTTAACTTGACCGCTTCTACCTGCTGGTGCACATAAACCAGGGATAAAACGGTTATAAATGCCAGAAGTAACACCAATCTCAACAGCCTCATAGCGACACTAGATCCTTTCCGCAACTCTCATTTTCGCGCTTCTCGACCGGGGATTAGAAAACGCCTCTTTGTCTGTCGGCCGCAGGGGTTTCTTCGTCACGATCTTAAGCACCCCCAACTTCGTATACCCCTTAAATAGATTTTTTACTATCCTGTCTTCCAGGGAATGGAATGATATGACACATATCCTTGATCCGACATCAAGCCAGGATACCGCTTTCTTCAAACCTTCTTCGAGCGCTTCGAGCTCGTTATTGACCGCTATCCTTATAGCCTGAAAAGTCCTTGTCGCTGAATCTGTCTTACCCCCTCCGCTCCTTGGACCTATGGCCCTGTGGATCACCGACGCCAGGTCGCCGGTCGTTTCGATCGGCTTTCTGGCCCTCTCCCTTACAATAGATCGAGCGATCCTGCTGTGAAAACGCTCTTCGCCGAATCGCTCGATTATATCCGAGAGATCCTTCTCTTTGACCCTGTTCACGATGTCATAAGCCGTCATGGTAAGACGTTTATCCATCCTCATGTCCAGCCTGGCATCGTGCTTGATACTGAAGCCCCTTGACCCGTTCTCGATTTGGTGTGATGACACACCCAAGTCAAATATTATGGCGTTCAGGTTTTTTATATTTTCTTTTAAAAGGATCCTGTCGAGGTCCTTAAAGTTTTCGTTTATTAACTTGAAACTATCTTTGAAATCCGCGAGGGCGGCTTCTGCCGTCTCGACGGCCGAGGCGTCCGCGTCAAGGCCTATCAGCCTGCCGCCCGGCGCTATGGCCTTCAATATCTCTCTGGCATGTCCCCCACCGCCTACAGTCGCGTCTAACACAATAAATCCCGGCTTTAAATTCAAAGAACCTGTCGCTTCATTAAGCATTACCGGTAGATGCACGAGAAACCTGCCCTGGAAATTTTATCTGTATAAGGACTGAAAAATTAAATCTTTGTCAACATGCCGTATTTGATCGAAAACAACTTCCTGCACAACTGGCTGTCTATGCCGAGATATGTCGGACTGCAATTAAGAGCCCTTGCCTTCTTGAGCCTTTCAGTAGATGATGTCATCAGGACAGTGTAGACGTCTTCCTTTTTTTCGAAACGGATATTCCTGGAATTCATCGGACCACCTCCGGTTTTCCCGCCCGGAGTCAACACGGGGCGGGATTCCGCCGTCCGGGTCGTCTGCCCGGATGGCTTCATTATTCCTCCTGCGTCATCAGCCTTTCAGCTATCTCTTCAAACGACTCTTTCGAGGTACTGTAATATTCAGCCCACTCCTCTTTGGACCATATCTCGATCCTGTTCGAGACCCCTATTATCATCACATCCCTTTTAATACCCGCGAAATCTTTCAGGTATTTCGGGATGAGTATCCTGCCTTGTTTATCGCATTCTATCTGGCTGGCTCCCGAGAAATAGAGCCTGTTAAATTTTCTCGCTTCCGATTTCGTGAAAGAGACAGCCTTGAACTTCGATTCCTGCGTCTTCCACTCGTTCTCAGTAAAAAGAAAAAGGCACTTATCCAGACCCCTGGTTATGTAGAATCTTTCAATATCGTACTCCTTGAAAGATTCCCTGAACTTCGAGGGGATAATAAGCCTTCCCTTGTTGTCTATAGTGTGTTCATGCTCACCATAAAACATTCCGATGCTCCTCCATTTTACTCCACTTTATACCACTATATGGTATAAAGTATACACTAGCCCCCCATTCTTGTCAAGCATAGTAATATATAATCGCGGGAATGGGCGCACAATAATAAGGGGCAGTAGAGTTATCTACTGCCCCTTATTAAGCAGGTCTGTAAGCCGAGTTCTGTCTATCCGTCACTTTCTCATATCGGTTCTCAGATATAAGAAAGCGGCTGAGAGGCGCTCATCTATCTAGCCCTTAGGTTACCCTAAGGATCGAGCGACCTTACCCGTTCCGATACTGACGTATTACAGTAGGAGCGAGCAACTCCTGGATCGGAACCTATTTGGTCTTGCTCCGCGTAGAGATTGCCTCGTTTCACCTCCGCCGATACTTCATGGCGGAACTCGTCTCTGTGGCTCTACCATGAACCAGAACCTTAAGACAGTCATGTCCTAAGTCGGTTCGGTTCATGGTAGCCCTGAACCGAACGTCCCGTAGCTTAACTACCTTACGTTCTGGTTCGGGGCTAATCCTCACCTTTCGGTGGGCGGCTGTTAGCCGCTACGCTGCTCTTTGGAGCCCGGACTTTCCTCCAAATCTGCTTTGCAGATTTGGCGAGCACCCGACCTGCGAAATATGCTGCCTAAGATTGGATTTCGTCCCGAGCCGCAATAAAATTAGCGGCGCGGCGAGGGACCTCTTTTAAAATAAACTTGCCAGGTTCATCGCTTTATTAGCGAGCTTATCCGCTTCTTTATTCTTTGAACGTTCTATATGTTTGATCTCGAACGATTTGAATTTTTTTAGTATATCGACGGCCTTTTCGAAAAGAGGTTTTATGTCCGCGTTCTTCACTCTGTACTCGCCGCTCATCTGTTTTGCGACAAGCTCGCTGTCCATATAAACGACGATTTCGTCGGCGTCGAGCATTATGGCCTCTTCCAGGCCGCAGATAAGCGCGCTATATTCGGCGGTGTTATTCGTCGCCTCCCCTATATACTTACACATCTCCTTGATCTTCTTTTTCTTCTTATCGTCCATTATCACGACGCCGACGCCCGCCGGACCCGGGTTCCCCCTGCTTCCTCCGTCTGTATATATAAAGACCTTTTTATTCTTCAATATACAACATCCTCGCGCAATTATCACACATGATGATGCCCTGTTTCATCCTGATCTCATTTATGACCTGCGGCGGCAATACCCTGAAACACCCCTGGCATGCGTCATTATGCACCGGGACGACCGCAAGACCTCCCCTGTTCCTGACGATCTTCTCATACTTAGACAGGATGTTCTTATCTACTTTGGCCGCAAGCTCCGTCCTCTTCTTTTTAACATCCTCAAGCTCAAGATTTACCCGGGCCTCCTCTTCCTTCAACTTTTTCTTCTTCTCGCTGGACTCGGCCTCTTTCTGTTTAAGAAGCTCTTTCTCCTGGCCTATCTTCTTGTTTTCGACATCTATCTGATCGAAGATCCTGATTATGTCTTCTTCTACCATGGAATTATCCGCCCTATTCCTGCCGATCTCGTCCTGTAGGGCCGAATATTCTTTGTTCGTCTTCACCTGGTTCAACTGGCTCTGGTATTTCTTTATCGTCCCTTCCCTTGCCTCAAGATCCACTTCCTTCTCTTTCCTTTTGACCTGCAGCGATTTCAATCCGTCCTCAAGCGTTTTCAGGCTTGCGGTGCTTTCCTTGAACTCCTCATCCATTCTATTAATATTTTCAGGAATCTGCTCAAGGCTGTCCTCCAGCCTGAACATGTGGCTGTCGAGGCCCTGCAGCTCCACCAATAATTTAATTTGTTCTTGTAGATTTTCCATGGTTTATATTTGTCTTCATCTAAATAAAACCGATCCTTCACTTACGCTCAATATGGTGGGCACTAGGGGACTTGGTCCTACGCCTCGCATAGCTCGGCTTCGGACCGGCCAAATTTCTGTCGGGCATAGCCCTTTTCCTCCCTATTCGGTCGGCGAAATTTGGCTTCAAGTCCTTATGACACCCTGACTCAAACTGGTGGGCACTAGGGGACTTGAACCTCTGACCTCTGCGATGTGAGCGCAGCGCTCTAACCAGCTGAGCTAAGTGCCCCGCTTAAATTTTAATCAGGCGAAAAGCCATACCTTTCTTTTCGGCCCGAAGCCCAAACGTTTTAGTGGTGGGTCCGCAAGGATTTTTAATGAGCAGATAATTTATGGAGTCCTCAAGGACGACATAAATTATAGGCCAAAGGCCGTCTGCGAATTAATCCCGAGCCGCTATCGTTTCCCGTCCTGCGGCGAGGGAGTACAACAAAAATCCCCGGCACGCCTTATATCGGTAGCCCCTCGTAGCTTGAGTGAGATAAGAGCTACTCGGGACAGTTTCGCTATTGTAAAACAATGGCGAAACTGGTGGGCCCGCAAGGATTTGGCTACTTCGGCTCGCGGAGCTCGCCTGCGTAGCCAGCTCGGCCGCTGTCGCGCATTGCGCTTTTCCTCGCTAAACGCTCGGCGCGGCCTCGCTTCAAATCCTCCGAGTCCTGACTTAAACTGGTGGGCCCACAAGGATTTGAACCTTGGACCAAGAGATTATGAGTCTCCTGCTCTGCCAGGCTGAGCTATAGGCCCGATTTACGAAGTAAATTTGAAAAATTATTATACCTGATTTTCCTGGAAGTGTAAAGGCTATTTTTAGGTTGCGGCGGGAAACTCCAGCGTAAATGTCGTTCCTTTTTCTGTCTCTGTCTCTTTTAGATATATGCGGCCGCCGTTTTTCTCCACTATCTTACGGACCACGAAGAGCCCGAACCCCGTCCCTTTACCGGGTTCCTTTGTGGTAAAAAAAGGCTTAAATAGCTCCTTGGCGTTATCTTCGGATATACCCGAGCCGGTATCCCTGATATCTATAGCCGCTGTTCCCTTATTCTGTATTGCCGCCGTAATGTATATCTTGCCTTTTTTGTCGCCTATTGCCTGAACACCATTCCTTAAGAGATTGAAGAGCACTTCCTGGAACTGTTTTTTATCCGCCATTATATCGGCGGCCCCCTTCATATCCTTTTCGATCTCAATGCTTTTCAGGCGCAGTTCATATCTAAGCAGCTCCAGGACCTCGTCTACCTCTTTCTCGATATTGACCTTTTCCGGCTTCCCCTTTGAAGGCTTGGCAAAACTCGATAACCTCTGCGCGATGCCAATGGCCCTGTCAGTCTGCTCAATCACAACGCGTAATATATCCGTCGATATGCCCAGGAGGTCTTCCGGGCTCCTGTCTTTATACAAGTTATCCCTGATATTAAGAAGGAAGGCTTCGGACTTTGCCCGGGCTATGCCTAAGGGGTTGGCTATCTCATGGTTTATCCCGGAGGCGAGCGTGCCGATAACGGCCATCTTTTCGTTCTGCGCAGCTTCGGCCTGCGTCTTGCTCAGGTCTTCGAAAAGTTTTGCGCTGGATATGGCTATAGCTATGTAATTCGAAATAGTGACGAGGAGCTTTTCGTCTTCTTCCGAAAAGAGGCAGCCGGGCCGCTTACCGTTACTCACTATCAGCGTACCGATGACTTTGGAATCTTTTTCAAGAGGCGCGGCCAGGAATGATTTCACAGGGATCTTCTTGCCGGAAAAAGGAAGTGTCTTCTTCTTAAATAGCGGATCCGTCTCTACATCATTGACCCTAACGCCTTTTCTTTCCTTCAGCAAGTGCCCGTTGATTATTTCCCAGCTGCCTAAAAGCCCTATATTGCCTGCCTCATCCCCGCTGAACCCTTCCGCTTTTGACAATATAAGGCGCCCTACGCTCTCGTCCGCGAGAAAAAGGGCCGCATGGTCTGTATGCAGGGCTTTTATAGATTCCTTCAATACTAGACCCGTTACCTTATCGAGATCCAGCGACGAACTGACTACGCGACTCAGGTCCAGAAGCACCTTCAACGCATCGTATGTCTGATGGCATACTTTCATGGGTTCTTTACTCACCGACGCCTATCGCAAGGAAATTTTTCAATTTCCTCGACCTGGTCGGATGTCTCAATTTCCTCAGGGCCTTCGCTTCTATCTGGCGCACGCGTTCCCTGGTGACTTTAAAAACCGCTCCTACCTCTTCAAGAGTCCTGGGATAACCGTCCCCTATACCGCAACGCAGTCGTAGCACTTTCTTCTCGCGTTCCGTCAATGTGCTCAATACGTCATCCATCTGTTCTTTTAGCATTGAATACGCGGTCGCGTTCGCCGGAGAGACCGCGCGCTTGTCCTCGATGAAGTCGCCGAAATGCGTATCACCTTCATCTCCTATCGGCGTCTGTAAACTGATAGGTTCCTGGGCGATCTTCAGTATGCCGCGGACCTTGTCCACAGGCATCCTCATCTTATGCGCTATCTCCTCAGGGGTCGGCTCTTTACCGTTCTGCTGGACCAGGACCCTCGACACCTTTATGAGTTTATTTATCGTCTCGGTCATGTGGACCGGTATCCTTATCGTCCTTGACTGGTCGGCTATGGAACGCGTAATGGCCTGCCTTATCCACCATGTCGCGTAAGTGGAAAATTTGTAGCCGCGCTTATATTCGAACTTGTCGACCGCCTTCATAAGCCCTATGTTGCCCTCCTGGATGAGGTCGAGGAACGATAGCCCCCTGTTCGTATACTTCTTGGCTATGCTGACAACAAGCCTCAGGTTAGCCGCGACAAGCTCTTTTTTAGCCTTATTGAACTTTGTCTCGGTCGATTTTATTAGCTTGTAGTGCTCTCTTATCGCATCTATGGGCTCGCCAAACTCCCTTATTATCTTCCGCTTTTGTTTCGATAATTTTTTGACCTCGAGGCGGTTGCCTTTCTTCTTCAGTTTGGAAAGCCTGCCCTCTATTTTCGAATATTCCTCCAGGTATTCCTCTATCTTCTTCACCATCTCGTCGATAACTGTCATGGCGAGATTCATCCCTCTTATCTGCTCCGCGATACTGGATTTACTCCTGGCCTTCCTTAATCCGGCGACAAGGCGCATCAGCCTCTTTCTCAGCTTCGAGCCTTTCAGACGCATATCCGTATTGATATATTCTTCTTCGTTAAGCTCTCCCGAAAGGATCTTATCGACAACCTCCAGGGCCTTGTGCTTAGATATCATCACGGCAAGCACCGCTTCCCTGAACTTCCCTTCGGCAACCTTTATGCGCTCGGCTATCTCGATCTCCTCTTTCCTGGTAAGGAGCGGTATCTGCCCCATCTGCCTAAGGTACATCTTGACGGGATCATCTATCGCCGCGACCCTGGTGACCTCTTTCACTTCTTCGACTTCCTCTTTTTTATCTTCCGCGGCTTCTTCTTCCGCGCCCTCCTTGAGAAGTTCTTCCTCGCTGTCTACAAGTTTTATATTCTCCTCTCCGAGTATGCCCAGTATCTCATCGATCTCCTCGGAAGAGACTATATCGACAGGCAGTATATTATTGACCTCTTCAAACGTGAGGTGCCCTTTTTCTTTACCCAGGGCGATCAATTCGGTTAGTTCTTTCATCCTGCGTTTCCTGGCCGGCGCCCTGTTTCCGTTTTCCGGTGTATCGCCTTTTACCGCCGCTTTCGGCTGGACCTGCGTAAACACAACTCTAAGCCCTCCGCGGCGCTTCGCGTTCTTATATCTTTTCGGGAACATCTTCTTCTTTCTATTCTTTTTGATCATGCCTTCCCTGACTTTACCAGGCTATTATACTCAATAACAAGCCTTTTTACCTCGTCCTCGTCTTTTTTCCCATGCGCTATCCTGATAGCGTCCTGAAGGCCGGCTAGCCTCTCTTTAACACTATCCTTTTTCATCCTCGCAACACAATCTTCCAGGGCTTTCTCCTTTTCGTGCATCACATCCAATATATTCACTGCCTCCGATACCAGGGCGCTGGCATCGACGCCGTTACCCAGATGATTTATCAGTTTTGCGGCGGTCGCCTGAACGCCCTCTTTCTGCATGGCGTAAATTGCGCTGACCGCGTCCCTGACCGATGAATCCTTAAATTCCTCCGGAGAAACTGAGCGCATTATAGTTTCCGTATAATTTTGCCCTTCTAAAAGCAGGGCGAGCAGCATCATCTCAGCGGCCCTGAAATCCTTCTTTACTTCGGCCGGGACCGCGGCATATCGGCGCTGGCCGTAATCCGGCTTCACTTTTTTAAGTTCGGCCTTCAAGGACTCTTCGTCCACTGATAGCCTTTCGGCAAGTTTTTTTACCAACTCTGACTTCATGACCGCATTGTTTATGCGGGAGATCGTAGGCAGCATCTCGCTTGCAATCGCCGCCTTGCCGTGCGGCTTCTTCATGTCGAAACGCGCGTTCAGCTTGTCCAGTTTGTAATCGAAGAGGTTCTTGCTCGATTTCACTATTTTAAGAAATTCATCGGCCCCGAATTTCCTGATCGCGCTGTCCGGATCAAACCCCTGCGGCAGTTCCGCGATATAGACATTCATGTCTTCGCTTATGAACATATCGAGGTTCCTGAGGCTCGCGGCCTCTCCGGCCTCGTCAGGGTCGTATACCATTATAACGGTATTGGCAAAACGCTTTAAGAGTCTGGCCTGATCGGACGTCAATGCCGTGCCCAGGGTCGCGATTATATTTTTTATCCCGGCCTGATATGGGACGAGGAAGTCGAGATAGCCTTCTACGACAAGCGCATAGCCTTCTTTCTTAATTGCCTCCTTGCTGGAATTCAGCCCGTAGAGGTTCCTGCCTTTGGAATATATCGCCGTCTCCGGTGAATTAATATACTTGGGAAGACTGGCGTCCATCACCCTTGCCCCAAAACCGAGAACTCTGTCCTTCAGGTCTATTATCGGGAAGATCACCCTGCCCCTGAACCTGTCGTAATGCCCTCCCTTGTCGTTCGCTATGACCAGTCCCGCTTTCTCCAGTACGGGGCCTCCAACGCCTTTGGCCTTAAAGTAATTCAAGAGCGACTCCCACGAATCGTTAGCGAACCCTATCTTGAATTTCTTTATGAGCTCGTCGCCGACGCCCCTCGATGCGAGATATTCTTTCGCGGAGCGGTTGTTCATAAGCGAGCTCTGGAAGAATTCCGCTGCCGCCTCGTTGACCTTGTAAAGCTGGCTGGAGATCGGATCGTCGCCCTTCCTTCCGGGAACGCGCGGGAGAGCTACACCCGCTCTCTGGGCAAGCATCTCGACAACTTCCGGAAACTGCATATTCTCATACTTCATCACAAAAGAAAAGACGTTCCCGCCGGCGCCGCATCCGAAGCAGTGATATATCTGCTTGTCGGGACTCACTATAAAAGAAGGGGTCTTCTCGTTATGAAACGGGCAGGTCGTCTTATAATTCCTTCCGACCTTTTTCATCGGTATATAACGCGAGATCGTCTCTACGATGTCCGTCTTCTCCTGTATCTGGTCTATGATATTATCCGGTATTGCCATGCTTACCTTAGCCCTGCCTTCTTACCCTTATAAATCCTGAACATGGGATCACTTCAAGAACGCCTGATCTCTGAATGGAATCCAAAAGCAGGTTCAGCCCCAAAGTGTCGCTGGCCATATGTCCCGCGATGACCACGTTTATATGCTCGCCTTTGGCGGCCTTAAAATGCTCTTCGCTTAAATGCATCCCCACTATAGTACCTACGCCCGCCTGCGACAGCCTGGGGAATATCTTCTTCGGCCCTTCAGTGCCGCCCGTCATATCGACGAATACCTTGCCCGCGTCCTTATCCGGTTCTCCGATCAATATCCTGGGTCCGGCGTTCTTCTCCAGGCCATCGGCATATTCCGGTATGGCCTTTAACATGGATACGACCTGCGCAAGCTTCCCGGGTTTCTTCCTGTCGAACATCTTCTGAAGAAAAGCGGCCACATGGTTATCCGCAGGCGTATGGATGCACATGAATGGCATGTCCAGAAGCCTGGCTATGTCCACGCTCCTGAAATGGTTAGCGCTCGCGACGGACCTGGCGACCTCCTGCATCCTTTCCTTCAGGAAATCGTCGCCGACTTCTTTCGGCACTCCAAGCTTCTGCAGCATCGCGACCTGAAGTTCCATGACATCGTAGAATCGCGCATACGCGATGCCTTCGGGGTGATGGGCTATGACCAAATCTATCGCCTCTCCGCGGGCATTCAACCTGTCGGCGGCCAGCAGTTCCGGCCCCTCCATGTCTACTCCGACCATAACCTTCTTTATCTCTATGCCGGGATCCCCGTAAAGTATCCTTGTGTCGGCGTATGGATTATTCAGCCTTTCACTATCGAACGACTTCTTATCCACACCCTTCAATCCCCGTAACTCCTTTTTAGCCTTCCCGAGATATTCCCTTATCTGGGCCCTGGTGCGGATGTCGTTCTCGATACCTTTCTTTACAGCCAGGTTATAGATATCTATCAGCTTCATCTGCGCTATCCCCTTTTTTAGAAAAAACCTCCGACGGGCGCTGTTGAAATCAACGTCCGGACAGACCATTTATCCAACTCAAAAATATTAATACTCCGGCGGGTTGTTACTCAGGAAAATATTCTTCTTCCTTCTCTTTCTTGGTTTTAACGGCTTTTGTAACAGCCTTATCCGAGACCAGATCCTTCACCAGGCTCTCGCTCTTCACGGAAGCCCCTCGGATTCTCAGCGTAGGTATAAATCCGGATGCCCTGGCATATATGTCGGGCCCTATCCTTAAAAAATACATCCCTGCGAACGACCTGTCCCTTATAGAACGTTGAATATAAGACAACGGCATAAGCGACAATATTATCAATATGATACTGATGACTATCGACGCCCTGGCTATGCCTGAGAGCAATCCTCCGAATTTCTCGATCAGCGGATGCCATGTGACGGTTATTATCTTATCTATAACGACCTTCAAAAATTTAAATATGAAACTTATGCCCACCGCAAGGAGCGTAAATATGACCATTTCCAGCACGGAGACGTCTACATTGTTCATATTATGTGATATAGCAGATGCGATCCCGTTATAATAATGCAGGGCAAATATCACTGTGCAGATGGAGCCTAAAAGCGGAAATATCTCATGGCTCAACCCATCCTGGAAAGCGACATAACTTATTCTAAGCATTATAATTACAATTAATACATCTACCCAATTAAGTCTCGTCAGTAGCTCCATGGACAGGCCTCGTCTTCATTATTGCGACAAAGAGTTTTAAGTATACCATACTATATTGATATTGTCAAGGCAGGCGGTTAGGAAAGCATAAAAGGTGCATTTTGTGCAGCTTGGTTAATATGCGGGAATAAAAAATGAGGCTCTTTTTTTGTTAAACCTCCTTTTAACAAAAGAGCCTCTTTTTCTACATTCTAGGCGTGATTCATCCTGGATTTCATATATTTTGACTCGAAAAAAGCTATATCGCGATTGATCTCGTTGTACAACCGCTTTGCTTTTCTATAGCTGAAATACCTCGAGATCTTCCTGCCAATAACATTATACAGCCTTCTCGTTACAACATATGGCATATTGTAATCCCCCTCTCTCTAAACTTAACTCGCTAATGTCGCCTTTGCGAAGACGACCTTAAAAGAATGCAAAAACGCTATAGTGTATACGGTCCTGTTAACAACCGCATAAAATGACCCCATGATCTTGCATATGACCTTATCTTCGTTGTGGCCGTCATTATGCTCTTTCATTATGTGAAAATTCCTCTTGTTGGTATTGTCTATGCTGTTCTGGGAATCCATCCATTTCTGGAGATCGGCATCGTCAGACAGGCGCTTAACTTCTTTTATAAAATAGAAACACCTTCTCTCGGTCTTCGCGACGACACCATCCTTCTCGAAGATCTCTTTAAGAATAACATCCTTTTTGCGGGAAGCTGCAGAGGTTAAATTTTTGAATAGGACTTCTCTCATGTTAGCACCTATAGAAATACTTTTTAAAACGTTTTAGTTACATATCTAAAAAATAGCCTCCCCCAATCTCATGTGTAAGTATACCCTATCATTTTTGACCTGTCAAGAGGAAGAAGCTATCTTTTTGAAATACTAACAAAAATTTTACATACTCTTAATATATATCTACTTAGGCTTAAATAATATGGTCTTATTCTCCTCCCCTCTTAGCAGCCTTCGTAGATTGTCTTTATGTTTATACACGCTCAAAAGACATGTGGCTACGCTGAATACTATTATATAAAAGGATACCTTAAATATGCACGCTATTATAGGAAAGGAGATGAGCGCAATTATGGACGCCAGAGAAACGTAATTAGAGACAGAAAAGACTACGATCCAGATGATCAGCGAGGGAAGCAGTATTAACGGAGCCAGCCCTATCGCGACTCCCAGGGTAGTGGCAACCCCCTTCCCTCCGCGGAATTTCAGAGTAACAGGCCAGATGTGACCGCATATCGCGATAAACCCGAGGAGAGACCTGTAGAAATCGTAGTCGAGATCGACTCCGAACGAGTAGGAATAACCTGCAACCAGCGTCACTGCCGCCAGGCCTTTAGATATATCTATTATCAGTGTTATAACGGCTGGGATCTTGCCGGCGGAACGCAGGACATTAGTTGCGCCGGCGTTCCCGGAGCCGACCTGCCGTATATCGACCCCTGCGAATATCTTTGTTATTATATAGCTCGTCGGAAATGCTCCGAGAATGTACGACAGCGCTACCGATGCAGCTATAGCTATAATAGAGCTCATTTACGGCGCCTTCTTCAAAACCGAGTGATTTTCATTCAAGACCCTGCTGCCCTTGATAACATAATCTATACCCGATACCACTGTAAGGGCTACCGCCGTATTCCAGATAATATTCGAGTACTTGAACTGCGCCAGTACGCTGACTATCGTTATCATCTGGAAGAATGTCGTTATCTTGCCTACCGCGCTCGGCGATACTTTCAGGTCGCCCGTCAAGAGATGTATCATGACCGAGCCCAATACGATTATCGCGTCGCGCGATATGACGATGATAGGCACGTAGGGCGGGAGCTTATGGCCCGACGGGATGTTATTCGCTATCGCAAGGCATATAAAAGCGCTCATCAAAAGCAGTTTATCCGCTATAGGATCGAGGATGGTCCCGAGTTTCGTCTTCTGTTTGAATGTCCTGGCTATAAAACCGTCGACGCCGTCGCTAATGACGGCCAATATGAATAGGATAAGCGCGATATTCGTCTTCGAATAGACGACCGCCGCTATAAAGAAAGGTATAAGTATTATCCTTAGGATCGTTATCTTGTTCGCTAAACTCACCTCGCCCCCTTTTTTTATCAGCTACTCAGCCTTTATCGCCTTCATCCGGTGCAACGGCCAGTATATCAATATTGCCCTACCGATAAGGTTCTTCTTGGGAACGAACCCCCAGTACCTGGAATCCCTCGAACTGCCGCTATTATCGCCGAGGGCGTAATAAGAATCCTTCGGGACGGTTATGCTCTGGCCCTCCTTACCGTAATCTCCGGCGTTGTAATAATAGACCGCCTCTATGGATGGATGGTCATCAACCGCCTTGCCGTTCACCAGGATTTTGCCGTCCTTTATCTCTACGGTCTCCCCTCCCACCGCTATCAGCCTTTTAACGAAATCCTTTTTAGGGTCCTCGGGCGAGACGAAGACTATTATGTCCCCTCTCTTGGGTTGTTTCACGGCAGGAACGGGAAGCCTCAGGTTCACAAAAGGTATCCGAGCGCTGTACAGGAACTTATTGACAAATATCCGGTCCCCTATTTTAAAAGTCGGTATCATGGATCCCGATGGTATCTTGAACGCCTGGACGAAGAACGTCTGTATGAACATCCCGAGCACTACGGCTATCAGTATAGAATCGACCCACTCCTTTATCTCTTTTTTTACGCTGTCTTTCATCATTACCTTTCTATCTGTCAATTATGCCTTCAAAGCGGCGAAGAACGCTTCCTGCGGTATCTCAACCTTGCCGAACTGCTTCATCTTCTTCTTTCCGGCTTTTTGTTTCTCCCACAGTTTCCGCTTTCTCGTTATGTCGCCGCCGTAACATTTGGCGGTGACGTTCTTCCCGACGGACTTTATCGTCTCGCGGGCGATTATCTGGCCCCCTATTGCGGCCTGCAGGATTATCTGGAATAGATGCCGCGGTATAGTTTCCTTAAGCTTTTCGATTATGGCCTTGCCCTTCGCATACGCCTTATCTTTAAAAACGATGGACGAGAACGCGTCGTAGACTTCGCCGTTTACGAGTATGTCCAGCTTGACTATACTGGTAGGCCTGTAATCCATAAGTTCATAATCGAGAGAGCCGTAGCCTTTTGTCACAGACTTCACTTTATCGTAAAAATCTACTATGACTTCGGATAACGGAAGATTGTAGATTATCTGGACCCTATCCTCGTCCAGATATTCGGTAGAGACGTAAGAGCCGCGCCTGGATTCAGACAGTTCCAATATAGTACCGATAGAATCTTTAGGGCTTATTATATAGGCCTTGACGAAAGGCTCCTCCACATCGTCTATTTCCGACGGATTAGGCAGTTTCATCGGGTTATCTATATCGAGGACCGTTCCATCCTTCTTCTTTATCTTATATACTACACTGGGCGTTGTAACGACCAGGTTCAGGTCATATTCTCTCTCGAGCCTCTCCTGTACTATCTCCATGTGCAAAAGCCCCAGGAAGCCGCATCTGAATCCCATGCCGAGGGAGACCGACTTTTCCGGCTCGAATACAAAAGAAGCGTCGGATAACCTCAATTTATCGATGGCATCTTTCAATGCCGGGAAATCCGCGCTGTTTGCCGGATATATGCCGCTGAATACCATCGGGTGGACCTTCTTGTACCCTGGCAGAGGTTCAGCTGTCGGGTTCTCAAAATCCGTAACGGTATCGCCTACAGATATGTCTTTTGAATCCCTTATGTTGCAGTTTATATATCCGACCTCGCCGCACTGCAGTTCATCGACCTGCTGCGGACGCGGGTTGAATATACCGACTTCCTGGACCTCATAGACGTTATTATTAGCCATCGTAAGCACTTTCATGCCTTTTCTTATGACGCCGTTCATGACCCTGATAAGTATTACAACGCCTTTGTAGATATCGAATTTGGAATCGAATATCAAAGCCTGGAGCGGATTAGCCGCATCGCCCCGGGGGACCGGTACCTTATTAACGACCGCTTCAAGTATATCTGCCGTGCCTATCCCCTGTTTGGCGCTGGCCAGGATGATCTCGGATTCTTCAAGGCCGAGTATCTCGCATATCTCATGTTTTACTTTATCAATCTCTGCGCTTGGAAGGTCTATCTTGTTTATTACGGGTATTATCTTCAGGTTGTGTTCCATAGCCAGGTACAGGTTGGCGACGGTCTGGGCCTCGACGCCCTGGGCCGCGTCGACAACCAGGAGCGCGCCTTCGCATGCCCCGATAGATTTGGAGACTTCGTAGGTGAAATCGACGTGCCCCGGCGTATCGATAAGGTTCAATTCATACGTCTTGCCGTCTTTGGCTTTGTAGTTGATCCTGACGGCGCTGGCCTTTATCGTTATGCCGCGCTCCCTCTCAAGGTCCATATCGTCGAGGAGCTGGTCATGGAACTCCCTGTCGCTTATCGCGCCCGTGAACTGCAGTATTCTGTCGGCGAGCGTAGATTTGCCATGGTCTATGTGGGCTATTATAGAGAAATTACGAATTAATGATTTATCCATCGTTTCCTGTTCTTAAATGCTATAAGCCAATTTCTTGCCGAATTCCAGGATCGCAAGAGCCTGCTTCTCCGTCGGAGCTTCGGCGTAGACCCGTAATATCGGTTCGGTCCCGGAAAGCCTCATCATGAGCCATGATGAATCTTTGCATATGAACTTATCGCCGTCCAGCCTGTTGATCTTCACGACCGGGCTGCCCAGTACTTCTTTAGGCGGATCGGTCTTCAGATGTTCCATCAGTTTCTGCTTCTTGTCGTCCGGATATTTCACGTCGAGCCTGCGGTATTCGTAGGTGCCGTATTCCTTATCTATGGCCTTCAGGATATCCAGTATGCCTTTCTTCCTCATCGACATCATCTCCAGTATCAGGAGCCCGGACAATACGCCGTCCCTCTCCGGTATAGAGTTCTTGAATGCCACGCCGCCTGTCTCTTCGCCGCCTATCAGGACGTCCTTCTTAAGCATTATCTCACAAATGTATTTAAAGCCTACCGCCGTCTCATGCGTCTTCAGGCCATACTTTTTGCATATCTTATCGATGAGGCCCGTGCCGCAGAGAGTCTGTATCACGTCGCCCCTCATCTTCTTGTCCTCCAGGAGGTGCAGCAGTAGAAGCGTCATGATCTTGTGCCCAGTAAGGAGCTTGCCGTTAGGCAAAGCCACGCCCAGCCTGTCCGCGTCGCCGTCCGTGGCCAGCCCTATATCATACTTTCCCGCTTTTGTCTTTTCGGCCAGCTCTTTAAGGTTCGGCAATATCGGCTCCGGATTTATCCCGCCGAAACCGGGGTTCTTTTCGTCATGTATAGTGTCCACCTTACATTTGCCGCCTTTAAGGATATCCGCTATGTAATCATTACCGGTCCCGTACATCGAATCTACCAGGACCTTTAAACGGCTCTTCTTCAGTAATTTGATATCGGCGTAGTTCCTCACAAATTGAAGGTGTTTCGGGATAATATCTTCGAACCCGATCATGCCCGACGCCTCCAGCTCCGCCAGGGGAGCGTACTTCACTTCACCCTTCCCAAGATACGATTCAAATTTTTTCGTTATGTCCGGGCCCGCGGAACCTCCATAATACGCCTTGAATTTAATGCCGTTATACCTGGCCGGATTGTGGCTTGCGGTTATCATCACGCCGCCCACCAATCCTCTGTCTTTTATGGTAAAACTCACCGACGGAGTAGGCGTCGGCCGGTCGGACAATATCGTCTTGATCCCGTTTGAGGCCAGCACGCACGCTACGAGTTCGGCGTATTTGTCGGACAGGAACCGCGTGTCGTAACCCACTACCGCGCGGCGGTCCTTTACCTTAAGCGGCTTCGTGTCGTTGTTTATATAATCGGCCATGGCTTGAGCGACCAACTTTACGTTATCGAACGTGAAATCCTCGCTTATCACGGCCCTCCATCCGTCTGTCCCGAACTTTATACTGCCCATATTACTCCTCTCTTTCGATAGTCTTGTGTAATGTTAATTGTGTAATGTGTAATGAAAAACATCAAAAAGACAATTTCCATTACACATGCATACATTACACCAGCATTACACATTACACTTTACACATTAAACAAATATCATATTCCTCTCAGTCCTCTAATGGCGCCGGAATAATCCTTGCTCCCGAATACCGCGGTGCCCGCGACGATGACATTGGCGCCTTTTGTTATAACCTCGGCGGCGGTCGACTCATTGATCCCGCCGTCCACCTCTATATCTTTCTTGAATAATTTACGGAGCTCCTCTATCTTAGGCAGGCAATCCAGGATGAACTCCTGCCCCGCAAAACCCGGCTCAACGGTCATGATGAGGACCATGTCCACCATAGGTAGTATGCTTTTAATGGACTCAAGGTCCGTCTTAGGCCTGATCGAAACGCCGGCCTTCTTTTTGTAATATTTGATAAGTTTGATTATCTCCTTCGGTTTCTCCTCTACCTCCGCATGGAACGTTATGATATCGCTCCCGGCCTTGGCAAAGCTCTCTATATACTTTTCGGGATTATCGATCATCAGATGGACGTCGAGAGGCAGCTTCGTCATAGGCCTTATCGACTTCACGACTACCGGACCTATCGTTATGTTCGGCACAAAATGGCCGTCCATGACATCGACATGTATCCAGTCGGCTCCGGCCTTCTCAACATCCCTTATCTCCTGCCCCAGTTTGGAAAAATCCGCCGACAGTATGCTGGGAGCTATCATTATTTTCTGCATGTCCATCTCCTCTTGAGGCTACGTAAGGTTATGGAAGGTTAATTAAGGTTACGTAATGTTAATTTGGCTTTTGTAACTTTACGTAACATTCACTAACCTTACGTAACATTATGTAACCTTTTATTAATTACCCCTTCTGAGATACCATTGAATATACCCTGCCGATATCTTCCAGGGTGATCACGCCGATCACTTTATTATCGCGCATCACCGGCAGCACCCTGACATTATTTACCTGCATTATATTCTGGACCTTCATAAGCGCGTCCGAATCCTTTACTTTTGGAAAATCTTTGCGCATTACATCCTTTACCATCGTATTCATCCCGAACCGGTGTACGCCGGCCATTATATCCTGCCTTGTGGCGAACCCGACCGCATCGCCGTCGTCGACCACGGGAAAATCCTCCTGATGGGAGTGGAAGACCAGCTCCAGGACTTTCGCCAGCGTGGTGTTGCTCTTAACGGTATAAAAATTAGTAGGCAGTATATCGCGAACCCTGAATTTTTTCAAGGCCTCTTTTACATCCACCTGCATCTCTTCGCTGGAAGCGGCCATATATATGAATACGGCTATCACTATTAAAACGATGTTTAACCTTACAAAACCGAAATACGCGAAGCCTAACGCAAATACGTGGCCGAGGTTCACGGCGATCTTCGTGGCCTTCCGGTATCCCATCCTGGTAGCGAGAAGCGCCCTCAAGACCCTGCCGCCGTCCATAGGGAAGGCAGGCAAAAGATTAAAACCGGCAAGAGCCAGGTTTATCCAATATAGATACGCGATCGCAAGCTTCCATGTCCCGGCCGAAAGAGAATGGAACAGGATCTCATCCCCCAACAGGTATTTCATCGGGAAGAAGAATATTACCAGGATGGCGATATTGGAAGCCGGGCCGGCCAGCGATATCAGAAGCTCCTGGATCGGCTTCTCGGGGATCTTTGCCATGGACGCCACCCCGCCTATTGGGAGCAGCGTGATCTCACTGACATTTATCCCGAAATATTTCGCTACAAGGCTGTGGCACAGCTCGTGGACCGTAACGAAGAAAAAGACCCCGAACACCAGGAATACCCATTTCAAGCCGCTCGGCAGGACCAACAGGAACAGAAGAAAGAACGTCACGTGGATGTTTATCGATATGCCGAATATTTTAAATAACTTTATTGAGCCTCTCATGCCAGGTGAAATACCTCCCCGATCTCGCTGCCTTTCTTTGTCGGCCCTATAATGGCGAGGTTCAGGTTCTTGTCTTTGAAGACATTCCCCGATACCCTAATTATGTCTTCCGCGGTTATCGCCTCGATGCGTTTCAGGATATCCGCTACGCTGAAGTCCTTCTCGCCGGATATGATCTTTTCGCCCAGCCACAGCATATGGCTCATCGTGTCCTCGAGCGCGAACAATAACTGGCCCTTATAGAACTCTTTCGCCCTTCGCAGCTCCTCCCCGGAAACCGGCTCCTTCCCCATCCTCGCCGTCTCGCGCAGGATCACTTCAAGCGCCTCGATGAGCTTCTTATCGTCCACGCCTGCGCTTATTATGAACGCGCCGCAATCATCATATCTCCTGATGGTCGAGGATATTTCGTAACAGAGCGCCATCTCATCTCTCACTATATGGAATAGCCGCGACGACATGTTGGCCCCCATAATAATATTCAACAGGCTCAACGTATGCCTGTCGGGGTGAAACCTGTCTACAGCGTGGAGACCGATCGCTACATGCGTCTGCTCCGTATCCTTTGTGCGCAGGTCGATGCGAGGCGCCTCCTGCCGCGTAATGACCTTTGTGAACGCGGGGGACTTCTTTCCCTTAGCGTCGGCAAAATATTTATTTCCTAATTTCGCCAGGATATCTTCTTTTATATTACCCGTCCCTATGAGCAGCATATTGGCAGAGTTATAATAGGTATCCTTGTAAGAGACTAGATCGTCCCTCGTTATGGCTTTCACCGATTCCACGGTCCCGGCGAGCGGCATCCCGAGCGGCTGGTCCGGCCACATCTCTTCAGCCAGTATCTCATGGACATAGTGCGAAGGCATATCCTTATACATATTGATCTCTTCGATTATTACGCTCTTCTCTTTCTCTATCTCTTCCGGCGCCATCTTGGGATTCTGCGCCATATCGCTCAATATATCTATGCCGAGCTCGGCGTCCTTGGAAAGGACCTTGACGAGGTAGCAGGTGTGTTCCTCCGACGTGAATCCGTTGAAACTTCCGCCGCGCCCCTCGATCTCCTGCTTTATCGTCTTCATGTCGCGCTTTGTCGTGCCCTTGAACAGGAGGTGCTCCAGAAGATGGCTTATGCCGCTCGTCTTCACATTCTCATACCTGCCGCCGGCGCGTATCCAGACGCCTATGGAGACCGATTCCATATGCTGCAGGGGTTTAGTGGCGACCCTTAAACCGTTATCCAGAATATCTATCTTATACATCCGCTTATCCTTTCTTACGCGAATCCAGGTATCCCTGCAATATCACCTGAGCCGCCATCTTATCCATGACCCTTTTTCTTTTTGCGCGGCTTAAGTCCGCCTCTAGAAGCGTCCTCTCCGCCTG